>JBBJOE010000060.1:0-11664 GCA_037721765.1 Thermomicrobiales bacterium | reverse complement strand
GGGGTCGTCCCGTTCGGCAACGTCGGCGAGCCCGGCGAGGCGGAGAGGCCGGCCGCCATGACCAGTTCGTCCTCGACGTCGCGGGGCTGCATGATCGTCATCGAGGCGACCTGGACATCGTCGGCGACTCGCATCAGCATCACGCCCTGGGTCGCGCGGCCGATCCGGGAGATCTGCGACGCGAGGATGCGGATCACGATGCCGCTCGTGCTGAGCAGGACCACCTGATCGTCCGGCTCCGGCTGGCCGGCGGCGACGATCGGCCCGGTGCGGGGAGTGATCTGCATCGCCCTGACGCCCTGGCCGCCGCGGCCCTGGCGGGGGAACGCGGCGACCGGAGTCCGCTTGCCGAGCCCCTTGGCGCTGACGACCAGGATGTCGCCGTCCTGGTTGACCACCTCGAAAGCGACGAGGCGGTTCTTGGCGGCCATCCGGATCCCGATCACCCCGGCGGCCTGGCGGCCCATCGAGCGGACATCGGTCTCCGCGAACCGGATCGCGTTGCCGTCGTGGGTCAGCAGCATGATGTCGTCCGACCCGGACGTCATCTTGACCCAGGCAAGTTCGTCCTCTGGTTCCAGGGTGATCGCGATCATGCCGCTGGAGCGAACCGAGGCGAACTGGTCCAGCGACGTCCGCTTGACCCGGCCGAGGGCCGTCGTGAAGAACAGGTAGGACGCGGCCGAGAAGTCCGGCACCTTGAGCAGGGTGGTGACGGTCTCGTCCGGCTGCAGGTTGATCAGGTTGACGAAGGGGACGCCCTTTGCCATCCGGCTGGCGTCGGGCAACTCATGGACCTTGGTGTGGTAGACCCGGCCCCGGTTGGTGAAGACCAGCAGGGAGTCCATGGTGTTGGCGGAGAGGATGTGGCGGACGTTGTCCTCGTCCCGCATCGTCACGCCGGTGATGCCCCGTCCGCCCCGGTGCTGGGTCTTGTAGTGGGCGTCGGCGATCCGCTTCACGTAACCGCGGGAGGTGAGGGTGACCAGCACGTCGACCTCCGGAATCAGGTCCTCCTCGCTCAACGCGTCGGAGACGTCCTGGATCCGGGTCCGGCGCTCGTCGCCGTACTTCTCCTTCAGGTCGAGCAGGTCGGCCCGGATGATCCGCATCACCTCACCCGTGTCGGCCAGGATGGCCTCCAGGCGGGCGATCTCGGCCAGGACAGCCCGGTACTCGTCGTCGATCTTCTTCCGTTCGAGGGCGGCCAGGCGGGCCAGCCGCATGTCGAGGATGGCGTTGGCCTGCAACTCGGAGAGCTTGAACCCGCTCATCAGGTTGCGGCGGGCGGTGTCGGTGGATTGGGAGCGACGGATGGTGGCGATCACCGCGTCGATGTTGTCGAGGGCGATCTTGAGGCCCTCGAGGATGTGGGCGCGGCGCCGTGCCCGGTCCAGCTCGAACTGGGTCCTGCGGGTGATGACCTCCTGGCGGTGGGCGACGTACTCCTGCAGGGCCCGCTTGAGGGTCAAGACCCGGGGCTGGGAGCCGCGCTCGACCAGGGCGACCATGTTGACGCCGAAGGAGTGCTGCAGCGAGGTGTGCTTGAATAGGTTGTTCAGCACCTTCATCGGCTGGGCATCGCGCTTTAGCTCGATGATGGCCCGCATCCCGGTCCGGTCGGACTCGTCCCGCAGGTCGCTGATGCCGTCCAGCTTGCCGTCCTTGACCAGTTCGGCGATGCGCTCCAGCAGGACCGACTTGTTGACCTGGTAGGGAAGTTCGGTGACGACGATCTGGTAGCGACCGCCACGGCCGGACTCCTCGACGAAGGCCTTGGCCCGGATGACGACCCGGCCGCGGCCGGTGGCGTAGGCGGAGCGGATGCCCTCCCGGCCGAGGATCGTGCCGCCGGTCGGGAAGTCGGGTCCCTGAACGATGTCCATCAGCTCCTCGATCGGGGCCTCCGGATTATCGACCAGGTGGATGATGGCGTCGCAGATCTCGTTCAGGTTGTGGGGCGGGATATTGGTCGCGAGGCCGACGGCGATGCCGACGCTGCCGTTGATCAGCAAGTTCGGCAGGCGGCCGGGGAGCACGGTTGGCTCTTCGGTCGAGGCGTCGTAGTTCGGGCGGAAATCGACCGTCTTCTTCTCGAGATCGACGAGCAGTTCGTCGGCGATCGCCGTCAGGCGGGCCTCGGTGTACCGCATCGCGGCGGCGCCGTCGCCGTCGATCGAACCGAAGTTGCCCTGCCCGTCCACCAGCGGGTAACGGAGGTTGAAGTCCTGCGCCATCCGGACCAAGGTGTCGTAGGCAGCGGTGTCGCTGTGGGGGTGATAACTCTTGAGGACCTCGCCGACGATACCGGCGCTCTTGCGGTATCGGGTGTTCGCCCGGATGCCCATCTCGGCCATGGAATAGAGGACGCGACGGTGGACGGGCTTGAGGCCGTCCCGGGCATCGGGCAGGGCCCGCATCACGATCACGCTCATGGCATAGTCGAGGAACGACCGGCGCATCTCGCTCTCGATACTCGCGATCCGGACGTTACCGATCTCCACGCGGGCGACTCCTTACGAACACGATTCGGGACGACTGCATGAAGACATAAGTATACCAGATCTCACCGGTGGCAGGGGCGACGGGGGCGTACGTTCGCGGGGAATTGGAAATCGACATGGGCAGCACGGGAACCGCCGTCGCCTTCGCGCGGCCATCGGCCCGGTCGTCTCGGGACCTGGACGCGGACCAGCCGCCCGGCTCGGCGAAAGCGAGGCGGTTGGACCGGGACAGGGGTGCTGCGGGCATGATCAGTTGACGGGATTTTCGGCCACGGAGGCCGGGCTGGCCTTCGGCGCGCCATAGATGCAGATGAACTCCTGAACCCGATCCCGGGCCAGGTCGTCGTGGTACTGCTCGGGGGGAGACTTCATGAAGTAGGCCGAGGGGGCCAGCAGGGCGCCCCCGATGCCGTGGTCCAGGGCGATCTTGCAGCAGCGGACGGCGTCGATGACGACCCCGGCCGAGTTCGGGGAATCCCAGACCTCCAACTTGAGCTCCAGGTTCAGCGGCACGTCGCCGAACGTGGTGCCCTCCATCCGGATGTGGCACCACTTGCGGTCTTCCAACCAGGGCACGTAGTCGGACGGGCCGACGTGGACATCGGCGGCCGGCAGGTCGTAGTCCATCTGGGAGGTGACGGCGTTGGTCTTGGAAACCTTCTTGGAGTCCAGCCGCTCTCGCTCCAGCATGTTCATGAAATCGGTGTTGCCGCCGAAGTTGAGTTGGTAGGTGCGATCGACGCGGACACCGCGGTCGGCGAACAGGCGGGTCAGCATGCGGTGGGTGATGGTGGCGCCGACCTGGCTCTTGATGTCGTCGCCGATGACGGGGAGGCCCTTCTCCTCGAACCGCTTCTGCCAGTACTCCTCCCGGGCGATGAAGACCGGGATGCAGTTGACGAAGGCGCAGCCCGCTTCCAGGATCTGCTCGACGTACCACTTGGTCGCCATCTCGGAGCCGACCGGCAGGTAGGAGATGACGACGTCGGTCCGGGTCTCGCGCAGGATCTGGACGATGTCGGCGGTCGAGCCGGGCGCCTTGGTGACCACCTGCGACTGGTACTTGCCGAGTCCGTCGTGGGTCATGCCGCGATGGACCGGGATGCCCAGGTGAGGAACTTCGGCGAAGCGATAGGTGTTGTTCGGGCCGGCGAAGATCGCCTCGCTCAGGTCGGTGCCGACCTTGGTGACATCGATGTCGAAGGCGGCAGAGAACTCGATGTCCCGGACGTGGTAGCCGCCGAGGTTGACGTTCATCAGGCCCGGGACGAAGGCGTCCTCGTCGGCGTCCTGGTAGTAGGTGACGCCCTGGACCAGGGCCGACGCACAGTTGCCGACGCCGATGATCGCCACCCGGACCTTATCGCCAGGTCGTCTGGTACCGGGATCGCCGCTGTCGTGTCCTCGCATGGGGCTGGTACTCCTGTGGCGGCCATTCGCCGCTGGGGTGATTCGTTCGTCGTCGCGGGCAGCCTTCCGCCCGGCACGGTCGAGCGCCGAGGTCGCCACGGGGGATGACGGGACGACGCTCGCGGTCCCGCCGGAGACCGGTAGGCCGTCCAGCAGGCGACGGATCTGGACCGCGTGGCGCGGATAGGGCGTGGCCCCCCGCAACCAGCGGCCGACCGTGGTGTGGCTCACCGGCGGGTCGAGTGATGCCGCGAGGCGCGCCCGCGTCATCCCGTGCCCGGCGAGGAGCCGCGTCAGGCCATCCACCATCTCTCGTTGTCCAGCCTCCACCGTCCCTCCCTCGTGCGTCTATGTGCGTCTGTCAAGGCGCACGAGCAGAAGTGTAGAGGAGCGAGGTGATATAGGTCAACCTCAAATCCGATAGAGCGAGAGGACGCACAATAACGCACATATAATGCTCCAGCTACGTGCGTTTATACGGGATCTGGTCCCGCCATGCAGCGTACACACCAAGAGCCGGATCGCACGGCCCTCGTGGACGACTGTCTCAACCTCGGATGGGGATGGGTAGACGTTGGACCGGAGACGGGCATGCAGAAGGAGCGCCCACCCGACTCGGGTGGGCGCTCCTTCACGCGCGACGAGATGGTGGATCGCTACGGGGACAGTGCGGTGCCGCAATTCGAGCAGAACTTCGAGCCGGCCGGATTGGCGACCGTGCAGTTCGGACAGGCGACGATGGCGGCGGTTGACTTCCCGCAATTGGGGCAGAACTTCGACCCGGCGGGAATCGTCGCCTGACAATGGGGACACGTCATCGTCTGGGTCGCCACGGCCGTGGGAGTCGTCGGTGCGGGCGGGGCCGGGGCACTCGCGGCCTGGACCGATCCGGCCATCGCCTGGCCGATCGCCACCCCGGCGCCGAGGCCAGCGCCGGTCGCGGCCAGGCCACCGGCGCCCCCCTGGTTGTTGGCCGCGTCCCCGATCGCTTGGGCGGTCTTGAACTGGGTGTAGGCGGCCAGGTCGCCGACCGCGGCCATGCCGCTGCGCTCGTCGATCCGGGCCTGGACTTCGTCCGGCGGGGTGATCGAGGTGACCTGGAAGGTCACGAGTTGGAGGCCGAGGCGGCTGAAGTCGTCGGCCAGGGCGTTGCGGACCGTGTCGGCGATCTCGCGGGTCATCCCCTGGATGTCGAGGATGCTGGTCTGGACATCGCCGAGGACATCGTTGAACTCGCCGATGATAATCGTCTTGAGGAACTCGTCGAGGGCTCCGGTCGAGTAGGCGCTCCGGCTCCCGACGAGTTGGCCGACCAGCACCCCTGGATCGTCGACGCGGATGCTGTAGCTCCCGAAGGCCCGCAGCCGGACCATGCCCAACTCGGTATCCCGGTAGACGAGCGGTTGTGGGGTGCCCCACTTGAGGTCGGTGAACTCCCGCAACGAGACGAAGAACACCTCGGCGGTGAAGGGGGACTTACCGCCGAAGGGGAGACCGATCAGACCGCCCAGGAGGGGGATGTTGTTGGTCGAGAGGGTGTGGCGGCCCGGGCCGAAGACATCGAGGGTCTTGCCATCACGGACGAAGATCGCCCGTTGCGATTCCCGGACCACCAACTGGGAGCCGAGACGGAACTCGCCCGACCCCTGCTCCGGTTCCCGGTGGACGATCTCGTTCGACCGTTCGTCGGGGTGTTCGATCAGATCGAGGATCGCCATCCGATTCTCTCCTAAGTCCGGGACCCGATGGTCCGGGCGCCTGTTCTAGGCCGGTGAGCCGGCGGGACGCTCCGGCATCTCGGTATCGGGATCGGAGACAGAGGAGGCGGCGGGGGACGACCCCATCCCGGCGTCCTCGGAGCCGCCGCCGAGCATGACCCCGGCGCGGTCGGCACCGGAGTCGAGGGCGGGGTTGCCGCCTTTCAGGGCGGCCAGTTCCAGTTCGATGTCGTCGTCGACGCTCAGTTCGCGGAACTGGGCGTCGAAGGAATCCTCACTCATCTCGGTGATGGCCGCGGCCTGGGCCTCCTGGCTCCGGATCTTACGTTCCATCCGATCCAGTTCGGAGGTCGGGTCGAGCGGGGAGAAGGTCGAGAGGGTCTCCGAGACCTGGTGCTGGGCGCGGGCGCGGCGCTGGCGGGCGATCATGCTGTCCCGCTGGCTCATCGTGGTCTGGTACTTTGCCTCGAGCTGGCGCAGTTGGCCCTTCAATTTCTCGACCACCTGCTGTTGCGACCGCAACTGCTGGCCGTAGACGCCCGCGTTCTCCTCGTTGTCCCGCTTGCGGCGGAGGGCCTCACGAGCCAGGTCATCCTTGCCGGCATCGACGGCGCGGCGAGCTTTGGAGCCCCATTCGCCGGCCAGGCGGGAAGTCTCCTCGACGTCCGACTCCAGCTCCTTCTCCTGGGCGATCATCGAAGCCACCTGGGCCCGGGCCGAGGTGATGCTGTTCTGCATGTCGCGCAAGATTTGGTCGATCATCTTCTCGGGATCTTCGGACCTGTCGATCATCTCGTTGACATTGGCGCGGACGAGGCGGCTGACGCGGTCCATGATGCCCATGCGCTGGTCCTCCTTGACTGGTCATGACGAGTGAAGGTGCGGTGGGGCCACGGGCCTACCGGGTTTGGCCATTGCCTTCCCGGGATAGTATCGCGAGTGTTGTACCACGCGCGTCGGACCCGACGCGCCGGTCGTTCAGTCGCCGCCGGAATAGGCGTCGGGCCGGCCATAGACCTCGACCTCGACGGCCTCGACGGACGGGCCGGTGAGGGCCATTGTCTCTTCATCGGACCAGGCGACCCGGATCGTTTGGGTCGCGCCGGGAGTGTCGTCGGCGGAGACCGACACGGTGACTGGCCGGACCCCGGAAGAGCCGCCCGCGCCGATCAATTCGGCCGTCCCGCTCGTCCCGGCTCCTGACGAGGGGTCCGATGCGAGGTCGTCTCTGGCCCGGAGATAGGCCATCGGCGCGGCGGCGTCACGGGTGACCATGAGCCACGCTTCCCCGGCGCCCCGGGAGAGGCGGAAGAGGCGCATCGGCCCCGGACCGGTCTCGATGTCGAGCCGGGCATCGACGACGAAATCATCGCCGGACACGGAGAGGGCCGCCCCCTCGTCGAGGTCCCAGGCCGGCGACGGGGCGGGATCGACCGGCACCGAGAGGACCTCGCGGACTCGCGTCTCGGGCAGGGCTTCCCCCGACGCGGAGACGGTCTCCCGGGCATCGAAGCGGGTCGCCAGCGAACGGGTGATCTCCATCCCGGCCTTGACCGGCGCGGCGAGGTCGGACTCGGCGACCAGGGCCGCCTCCAGGGCCTCGATCGGGTCCTCGATCCGGGCGACCTCGGCCAGGAGTCCCTCGTCGAACCGGCGGATCTGGTCGAGGGCGGTGGCGTCGACGTCGCGGTCCGAGAAGATGCCGCCGTAGCCGGCCGGGGCGAGGCGGACTCGCTGGGCAAGGGCCTGGAGGGAACGGACCCAGCCATCGACCGGCCCGACATCGCGGATGCGGCGCCGGTTCGCCAGGTCGGATGCGATGGCTTGGACGCGAGCAGCCGCGGCGTCCAGCGAGCTAGCGATCGAGTCACGCACGGCGCGGTCGGCGTCGCGCCGGTCCTCCTTGTCGCGGTAGCCGCGATAGCCGGGGACGCGGTCGAGCAGGCCGCCCAGCCGGACCTCGGCGCGCGTCGCGGTGTCGTCCTGACCGTTCCGGGTCGAGCGGGCGTCGAATCGATTGGCCATGATCGTCTCCTGGGTTCGCGTGGCGGCAACGTCGGGACCGGGCTCTCGGGGGCGACCTACAGGAAGATCTCGGCGCCGCAATATGGGCACTTGATGAGGCCCTTGCCGGCCAACTCCACCTCGCCGCCGCAGTTCGGGCAGGTTTGCCTCCCCTGCAATTGCTTGGCCTCGACCGAGTGGAGCTGCCCCTTGTCCCAATCGACATAGCCGGTGAAGAGGCCCCGGCCGACCAAGTCGTAGAGGTCGGCCTGGACAGCGTCGCGACTCGAACGCAGGTCGAGGACCAGGTCCTCGATCGATACGGTGCCGCGGGTCTTGACGATGTCGAGCAGGCGGCGCTCCTTGGCGACCTCGGCCAGGTCCTTGGCCTCCGATTGGCCGCGCAGGAGCAAGAAGACACCGCCGCCGAGCAAGGGCAAGACGAGGACCCCGAAGAGCAAGGTGATGCCGAAGATGGCGGCGCTCCCCGTGAGGTTACCCTCCCGATTCCCGAGGACGAGGTAGGCGGTGACCGCCACGCCCAGGATGAGACCCGCGACGATGAGGACGATCCCGATCACCCGACCCGATGCAGCCAACGCCGTCGCTCCTGCCGATCCGCCGATACACCGGTCATGGCCGGGGCGATTCCCGGGTCCGGCGACGGTCCACAGCATACCCGTTCGGTCTTCCGGCCGATCGCGAGGGCGCGGGCCGTCGTCAGGATGGAAGGTCGCCAGGTGACGACGGGTCCGTTAGACCGGGAGTCGGGGCCATGGCGAACATGAAGGAGCCCCGACAGGCCACGACGCCATCGACCGTGGCGACTCCCGTACCGGTGCCGACGTTGCGGCGGAGCTTGCCGATCTCGACTTCCAGGCGGAGGGTGTCGCCGGGAACGACCTGCCGCTTGAAGCGGACGCCGTCGATCCCGGCGAAGAACGCGATCTGGCCCGCCATCTCGGGCAGCGAGAGGAGCGCCACGGCGCCGACCTGGGCGATCGCCTCGACGATCAGGACCCCGGGCATGACGGGGAAGTGGGGGAAGTGGCCCTGGAAGAAGCCGTCGCCCATCGTGACGTTCTTGATCCCGACGGCCCGCACGCCGGCCTCCAACTGGACGATCCGGTCGATCAACAGGAACGGGTAGCGATGGGGGATGATGCGCTGGATGGCGGTGGCATCGAGGATCGTTGGTTCGGTCGCCGGTGTGGTGTCCATGTCGTTGTCCTTAGGTCAGGGATCGACCAGGCTCAGTCGAGCCCGGTCGCATGCCGGTGGCGGTGATCTGTCCCGGTAGTATGACCCGTGGGGGGCAGGGACGCCGCGTCGTCCCCCGGGAAAGGGCCGCCCAGGCTGACGTCCGGGTGTGGCCCGGGGCAAGGGCGAGACCAGACGGACCGGGATGGGAGTGAGCACGGTGAACGGTGATCCGGTGAGCGTCGCGGTGGTCGGGTCCGGGGCGTGGGGAACGACACTCGCATTGCTGGTCGATCGGGCCGGGGGCCGGGCCCGGCTGTGGGTCCGGGACCCCGCCGAGGCCGAGGCCGTGGGGCGGACGCGGGAGCATCGACGGAGGCTGCCGGGGCACCACTTGCCGGCGTCGGTGACGGTGTCGGCGGACATCGGGCAGTGCCTGGACGGCGCGGGCATCGTGATCGTGGTGGTGCCGAGCCAGACGGTACGGGAAACGGTTCGCCGCATGGCCCCGCGCGTCGGCGACGCGACGCTGGTCAGCGCCACGAAGGGATTCGAAGAAGGATCGCTCCTGACGATGACCGGGGTGTTCGCGTCGGAGATGGGGCAGAGGATCCGGGAGCGGACGTGTGCGCTCTCGGGACCGAACCTGGCCGGCGAGATCGCGGCGGGGAAACCGGCCGCGACGGTGGTCGCCGGACCGGCTGCTCCGGCCGACCGGGTCCGTGCTGCCCTGGCGAGCGAGCGGTTCCGGCCCTACACCTCCGGCGACGTGACCGGGGTGGAGATCGCGGCGGCGCTGAAGAACGTCTACGCGATCGGGGCCGGGATCGGCGACGGCCTGGCCTTCGGGGACAGCGCCAAGGCCGCATTCATGTCGCGGGCGATCGTCGAGATGGGCCGCCTCGGGGTCGCGATGGGCGCCGACCCGTTGACCTTCGCCGGCCTGGCCGGGATCGGCGACCTGATCGCGACGTGCCAGAGTCCACTCAGCCGCAACAACCAGTTCGGGCGACGGATCGCCGCGGGGGAGCCGGTCGAGGATGCCCTGGCCGGTTCGGCCAGCGTTGTCGAGGGGGTCTTCGCGACCCGGGCCGGGCGGGAACTGGCGGGCAGGGAGGGCGTCGATATGCCGATCCTGGAGGAGATGGCGCGGGTCCTCTTCGAAGGGCGCTCGCCGGCCGACGCGATCGCGGGCCTGCTCGGTCGGGAACCCCGGTCCGAGTCGGAGCCCCGCCGCCATTGACCCCGCCGGAGGGGCGCCGGACGGAACTTCCACATGGGGACAGATGCCCTTGGCCGGATTGAGGCGAGCGGAGACTACTCAAGTGACCTTGGGTCAGGCCGTGACCAGACCCGGAGTGGCCGCCGGCACCGGAATTAGTTGCTCACGGTCCGGGCCAACGCCGATGAGACGGATGGGTGCCCGGAGACGATCCTGGATGAAGGTGATGTAGTCGCGGGTCGGGCCGGGCAGATCGTCGATGTGACGCGCCCCGTCGGTCGGGGCACTCCACCCGGGACGCTCGTCGTAGGACGGGACGACGCGGACGAGGGCCTCGACGTTGGCGGGAGGGTGGTGGATCTCCCGTCCGTCGAGGCGGTAGGCGACGCAGACCGGAATGACCGGGAAGGCGTCGAGGACGTCGACGAGTGTCAGGGCGATCTCGGTCACGCCATTGAGGCGGACCACGTGGCGGGCGGCGACGGCGTCGAACCAGCCGGTGCGCCGGGGACGGCCGGTCCCGGTGCCGTACTCGCGGCCCCGTTCCCGGATCAGGTCGCCGGTGGCGTCGTGCAGTTCGGTCGGCATCGGGCCAGCACCGACGCGGGTGCTGTACGCCTTGAAGACGGCGATGACCCGATCGACCTGGGTCGGGGCGATCCCCGCGCCCTGGCAGGCCCCGGCCGCCGTCGGCGAGGACGAGGTGCCGAAGGGGTAGGTGCCGTAATCGACGTCGAGGAGGGGGCCTTGGGCGCATTCGATCATGACATGGCGACCCGCGTCGATGGCGTCTTGGACGACCACCTCGGCCGGTACGATGACGGCCGCGAGTCGCTCGGCGATCGGCCGCAGGGTGGCCAACAGGGCGTCTGGGTCGATCGGGGCGGGGTCATCGGTGATCGCGAACAGGCGATTCTTGGCCGCGACCTCCCGCCGGACGAGGCGGTCGAGGGTGGCGGCGTCGAGCAGGTCCCCGGCGCGGATGCCGCGGCGGCTGGCCTTGTCGGCGTAGGCGGGGCCGTTGCCACTGAGGGTGGTGCCGATCTCGTCGCCGACCCGGGCCGCCTCTTCCATCCGGTCGAGGCGGGGATGATAGGGAAGGACGAGGTGGGCCCGGTCCGACAGGCGCAGTCCGGCGGTGTCGATGCCGCGCGCTTCGAGGGCGTCCATCTCGGCGATCAGCATCGAGACATCGACGACGGCCCCGGCGCCGATGACGCACAGGCAGCCGGGGTTGAGGATGCCGGAGGGGACGAGGCGAAACTTGAAGACGCCGGCCGGGGTCTGGACGGTATGGCCGGCGTTGCTGCCGCCGTTGGCGCGGACGACGACGTGAGCCGTGGCGGCGAGGGCATCGGTGAGCTTGCCCTTCCCCTCGTCACCCCACTGGCCGCCCATGATGATCGTCACCGGCATGATGTCCTCGCAGGCGCGTTCGCCGTCCCGTGCTCCGTCCCGGGCGAGTCGCGGGGCGGCCCGCCGGGGGGCCCGCCGGGGGGCGCTCTGGGGGAACGCCGCGTTCCCGGCTGACTATACCCGAGCTTGGCGACTGGGTGCGATCCGCCCAGCCAGGCGCCGACGCCGTCCGCGATCCTCCTGAGCGGCG
>JBBJOE010000059.1:0-11668 GCA_037721765.1 Thermomicrobiales bacterium | reverse complement strand
ACCGCGATGCACATGGGGATCATCGCCGTCGAGCACATCTGCGGCCTGGACCCCTACCCGCTCGACATCCTCAACTCCCCGGCCTGCACGTACTGCGAGCCGGAGATCGGCAGCGTCGGCCTGACCGAGAAGCAGGCCCGGGACCTCGGCCACGAGGTGAAGGTCGGCCGCTTCCCGATGCGGCCCAATGCCAAGGCCCTGATCGAGGGGCACGCTGACGGCTTCACCAAGATGGTCGCCGACGCCGAGACGGACGACCTGCTCGGGGTCCACATCATCGGCCCCCACGCGACCGAACTGATCGCCGAAGCTGGCCTGGGCAAGCTGCTCCAGACCAGCGTCACCGAGATCGCGATGACGGTTCACCCCCACCCGACCGTGTCCGAGGTCATGGGCGAGGCGGCCCTCGACCTCCTCGGCCACGCGATCCACATCTAGCCAGGCACGTCCGGAGGCAGGGCCGACGGTGGTCGCCGGTGATGCGGCTGCCACGTCGCGGCACCCGCCCCGTCCGAGACGGTCCCAGCGGAACGAGGCCACCGGTGCGACGCACACTTCTCGTCGGAGGAATCAAGGCTCGCCTGGGCCGGGTCGATCTCCCGGCCGTCCTGGCCTCCGGGATCGTCTCGTCCGTGGCCTACGCGCTGGTGATGGAGGTGGACCGGAAGCTGACCGGGAGCAGGGTCGATGACCTGGTCCTGGTCGGCCGGCCCTTCGTCCCCGGACGACCGGACCTGGCCCGCAAGGTCGGAGCGGTCGTCCACCTGGTAAACGGGACCTCGCTGGCCATCGCCTATGCCGCCTTCGGCCACCACGCCCTGCCGGGTCCGACGTGGCTCCGGGGAGCGATCCTCCTGAACATCGAAAACATCGCTCTCTACCCGATCATGGCCCTCGACCGGTATCATCCGGCCGTCCGGGACGGCCAACTCCAGTCCTACTGGTCGTGGCCGTCCTTCCTCGAATCGATCCCGCCGCACGTCGTCTACGGGCTCTGCGTCGGCCCACTCTATGAGGCCATGCGGGCGAAGCCTTTGCCCGGTCAGGACGAACCGGTCCGCTCGTGAGGAGATCCCCCCGATGACCGCCCACGTCGCCCGCCTGAGTCGCCGGTCGCTCGTCGCCATGGTCGGCGCCGCCTCGGTCACGCCGGTCGCCATTGATCTGGCGGCGGCGCGGGGTACGCCGGGCGCCTCGCCGGTCGCGTCCCCCGGGGCGGGCTCGCACGCCGTGTCCCTGGTCGTGGCCGGGTTGAACAACCCACGCGGGATGACGTTCCGGGCCGACGGGACGCTGCTCGTCGCGATCGGTGGAAACCCCGGCCCCAACGCGGCCGTCGTCGAGGTCGCCGATGGCTGTCCCCGCGTCATCGCCGGCGGCCTGCCGACGGCGAGGGTGGCGTTCCGCGCGATCGCCGGCGTCTCCGACGTGGCGGTCCGGGACGACAGGACGTACCTCCTGCTGGCCGGCGGTGATGCCAGCGGCGGTGCCCCGGCCAACGGCATTTACGAGATCGGGGCAGACGGTACCACGACCCTCGTCGCCGACATCAGCGCCTTCATCCGGGACAACCCCGTCGCCGAGGTGCCCGGTGACTACGACGGCGACGGGCAACCCTACGCGCTGGCGTCGGACCCGGGCGGAGACGGGTTCCTCGTCACCGAGGGTAACAGCAACCAGGTGCTCCGCGTCTCGGTGATGGACGGGTCGGTCGAGAGGGTCGCCGACCTCTCGGTGGGCCACCCCATCCCGACCGGATTGGCCGTCGATGCCGGGGGTGTCGCCCACGTCGCCTACTTCACCGCCGCCCCCTATGCGGAGGGGACCGCCCGGGTCGTCCAGATCATGGGGAACGGCTCGACGACCGATGTCTGGGGCGACCTGTCCCTCGTGATCGACCTGGCGATCGGTCCGGACGGGTCCCTCTGGGCCCTCGAAATGGCGACCGGCCACGGTGACGACCCGAGCGCGATCCGGCCGGGGACCGGACGGGTCGTCCGGCGCGATGAAGCGGGCAACACCGTCGAGGTCGCGATCGGCCTCGAACTCCCCTCCCGGATGCGGTTCAGGCCGGACGGCGCCCTCCTGATCAGCGGCCCGGCATTCGGTGCGGACACGGGCGAAGGGTGGGTGATCCGCCTCGCGCCACCGGCGGCTGACGCGGGAGCCATCAAGGTTCCCGCCATCGCCTCATTGGTGGGCGAACTGGCCTGCCCGACGTGAACCGCGGGGGCCATCCGGATCGCGATCGCGGTGGTGGACGCCGACCCGCCCCATCCACGTCCCGATGGCGGTGATCAGGTCGAGACGGGTGAGGCACCGCTCTCGCCATCGGTGAGCGTCGCTTCCGGAAGGTCCGTCCGGATGGGCAGCTGGACGGTGAAGGTCGACCCACGGCCGACCTCGCTCTCGACGCCGATCGTGCCGCCGTGGAGGCGGATCAGGGCGGCCGACCCTGCCAGGCCGATGCCGGACCCGCGGATCGAGCCGACGTTCGTGCCCCGGCGGCCCGCGTTAAACAGGGTCGGGACGTCCGCGGCGGGAACCCCGATCCCCTCGTCGGTGACCTCCACCTCGACATCGCTGCCGGCCAGCGTGATCCGGACCCCGATGTCACCGCCCCCCGGGCTGTATTTGACGGCGTTCGCGAACAGGTTCGCGAACACACGCTCCAGGCGCTCACCGTCCCAATACCCCATCGCGGGCGGCACGGGTGTGACGAGGGTGATGACGTGCTGGTGGGTCCCCGCCTGGGCCTCCTCGAGCGCCCGGAGGACGATCGCCACCAGGTCGCTGGACGCGAGCCGCAAGGAAACGGGCAAGCCGATCCCCAGACGGGAAAACTCCGCCAACTCGTCGATCCGGCGAGAGACCCGGCGGATACTCTGATCGACCGCGCCCAATCTCTCCTCCAGGTCATCCTGATCGGGGACCACCCCGCGAGCGCCCCGGCGCCGCAGCAGTTGGATCTGCATCTGCATACCCGCGATCGGGTTCTTGAGATCGTGGACGAGGACATCGATGAAGTCCCGCCGCTCGCGTTCGAGGCGTTTTCGGGCCGAGATGTCGATGTCGATCCCGACGATCCGCCTGGTCCTACCATCCTCGTCGAGCACGACGTTCCCGGTGCAATAAGACCATCGACCCTCCGTGCCGTCCTCTGCCCACCGGAACTCCAAATGGAAGGCGGCGCCGGAAGCCACCGCGTCCTCGATCACGTGTTGGGCGGTGCCCAGATCCTCGGGATGGACGGCGGCGAGGAACGACGTCCAATCTCCCGGTTCGGGGCCTGCGACCTGGCCGCCCGGATTCAGCCAGGTGACCGTCCCGGTCTCGACATCGAGGTCCCAGGTCCGCATCCTGCCAGCCCGCATGCCGAGCCAGAGACGCTCCTCGGTGTCGCGCCGCGTCCGCCGCGCGGTGATCTGCTCGGTCATATCGATGACGGTCGCGACCAATTCGCCGCCCCTGAGCATCGATGGGCTCACCATCACCGGGACCCGACCGCCGCCCGGCAGCACGTACTCTTTTTCGTACGGTTCATTCGGCAACCCCTGCTGGGCCCGGGCGATCGCGTTCTGGTCGGCGGCCAGCCCGTCAGGTGGGGTGAGGTCGGTCCACCGCAACGTGCCGTCCTCGATCTCGTCCCGGCGGCGTTGGATCATCTGCAGGAACGCATCATTGGCAAAGGTGATCCGCCCGTCGACGGTGCCGCTCACGATCCCGCCGCCACTCGCGTCGGCCATCAGGCGGAAGGCCGCCTCATTGGCGTCCATCGCGCCCCGGTTCCTGACCTCGGACGCGATCGATTCGAGTTGGGCCTCCACCAGCCCCCGGATATCGGCAAGAACGGACGAGTCGTCCTCCGTCCACGTCAGGGGCCGGGGGTGAGAGATGCACAAGGCCCCGCGAACCCGGTCGTCTCCGTCCCGGACGGGCACCCCGATCACGGCCCGTACAGCGCCGCCTGACCGGCACGCCGGGATGGCGGGCACCGGCTGGGCGAGTAGGTCGGTCGTGGTGATCGACCCGCCCGATCCGGCGATGAGGCGGCACAGGTGCCAGGTGGCCGGTCGGTCCCCCTGGTTCTCGTCGCCCTGATTCGAGCCGGGGTTCGAACCGTCGTCCTGCCGGAAGACCCACGACGCGTCGTCATCCCCGAGCAGGAGGGAAACGGTGCCGCCGGTCGCCCTGGACCCCAGGCGAAGGACGCGGTCCAGCGTGGCATCGGTCGCCAGGCGGTCGTTGATGACGTGGCCCAACACGATGCGTTCATCTTTCCGGCCGCGAGGCGCCGCGCTGGTGGTCGCCACCTGGCGAGCGATCCCGGTGAGACGGGAAAGGCCATGCCGGGGCTGGCGTTTCGGAGACGATGTGATCCCTATTGTAGAGGGATGCCGGCACCCGGTGATGTCAGGTTTGGTACGTCGTGTAGCGCGACGTGATCAGGACCACGGGCGTCGGGACGATTCTCCACGGACGTGCCGGGTCTCGGTCTGTCGGCCGGGGACGCCGCGGCTCAGACACCGGTCCCAATCAAGATGCCGGGGCCGGAATGGCGGGTCCCCTCTGCGCCTTCGGCACCTTCCGCTCGATCGTGCCGGAGATGCGGCCGAACCCGAGGCCCATCGCCCGGGTGAAGGCGAAGGTCACGGTCCGACCCGGTTCCGGCACGCTGCCGCTCTCGGTCTCGACCCAGCACTCGGGGACATCCGAGGCATGGACGAAGAACCGTTCCGCGGCCAGGTCCCCTGTCTGGGGACCCTCGGGATGGACCCGCACCGCGGTGAGGTAGACACGGACCGTCATCTCGTCGTTCCCTTCGCGGGCGGTCGATGCCAGCGCGGATTCCGTACTGGGCGACCGCAGTCTAGCGTAGAAGACGCTCGTGTCGAGAGGATGCCCGCACGAAACCTACACCGGGCGATCGCTCCCCCTACCGGGCCGGGGCCAGGGGCCTAGGGCCGGGTCAGGCCCCGATTCCCGGAAGGACCACGCCGGCCCCGGCCAACCAGGCGATCGCTTCCCCCAGGTTCTCCAGCCGGGCGGTGGGCGGTGGGTCGAGGTCCAGGGCCGCGTGGGCCGGTCCCGGGATCCAGAGGCAGCGCATCGTTGCCGCCAGGGCGGCGGTCACCCCGGCGGGACTGTCTTCGAACACGACGCAGGCCGAAGGCGACGCCCCCAGGCGCTCGGCGGCGAGCAGGAAGATGTCCGGGGCCGGTTTCCCCCGCTCGACCTCCTCCCCTGTCACCTCGGCGTCGAACAGCCCCGCCATGGCGGTCTCGGCCAAGCTCAGATCGGCATGGTGCCGCAGGCTCGATGTCGCCAGCGCGAGCCGCAACCCCGCCGCGCGGCCGGCGGCCAGGACCACGTCCGCCCCCGGGAGCGGCTTCAGGTTGCCCCGGAGGGCCGCGATCCGCAGGCTGTCCTGGGCATGGGCGATCTCCTCGACCGGGAGGACGATCCCGTACTCGCGCCGGATCACCGCCGCCCCCTCAAGCAAGCGCAGGCCGTACATCTGGCCGAGGACCTCGTCCCGCAGGGTGTGGCCGTGTTGCCCCAACCAGTCCGCCCAGGCCCGGGCGGCGAAGGGTTCGCTGTCGACCAGGGTGCCGTCCATGTCGAAGATCAAGGCCTCGATTGCCGCCGGTCGCGTCATGCTGGTCTCCTGATCGTGAGGGCCGATTGCGGGTTGGTCACCAGGAGGCGGTGGACGATGGCGGCGGGGAGGCCTCGTCCCATCAGCATCAGCACGAAACGCTCCGCGATATGGGACCACCCCGGCGCCCCGCCATAGGCCGGGATAAGCGACCGGCGACCGAGGCCGTGCGACAGGAGGACCCGCTCGCCATGACCGGCCCCGACCAACGCGCTGACCAGGTCGGCTCGCCGGGCGTCGTCGTCCGCGTCCCCCTGACCGATCTGGTCGACCGCTCCGTATGCCCCTCGCGCCATGGCGTCGAGCGCCGCTGCTTGGTCCCCGGAGCGATCGAGGTGTCCGATGATGACGCGATCGGCGGGGACGCCCGCGACGGTGAGGATCGACAGAGGATCGTGGCTTTCCGTGGCGCGGTCGCCTCCGATGGCGAGTGGAACGCCCGTCGCGAGGTGGGCGCGGGCCGCCGCCCGGATCATTCGATCCTCGCCGCCCCCGAACGGGTCAGGTCCCATCCCGACCCACAGGACCCCCGGTCGGACGCCGGTCTCCCCGATACCCACCGAGAGTTCGCGGACCCACTGCCCGGCGATCGCCTCGTCATCCCGATCCGCGGACTTCACCCAAGATGGGGACGCGCGATCGTATCCGGTCGCGGCGATGACGTGGACCGGGGACCTCCGGGCGAGCCAGAGGAGCCCTCCGGCGTCGCGGCCAGAACCAGCGACGGTCATGTCCACGATGGCCCCACCTGCCGACTCCGCGTAGTTCTCCAGGGCGGTCAGCGTGCGGTAAGGGTCGTCCAGGACGATGTCGAGGTCGATGGCCGTCGGGTCCCCGGACGGCCGGCGGAGCAGGTGTTCATGGGTCAGCGTCGGGCCGAGCGCGCCGGGATCCACCGGTCCCAGCACGGTCATCACGTGGGCCCGCGAGAGGTCGAACCGTTCGTCTCGGTCCTCCGGGGCGTAGCTCTCCCCGGGTGCCAACCCATAGTCGGTCTCGTCCAACCCATCCCTCACCCGACCCTGCTGGTCGCCGCGCGCGTTTTGCCCCGCTCGTCAGGCCCGATCGAGACCCGTCCGGCCGACCGCTCGTTCTTCCCACCGTGACGGGCACGTGGCCCGGCCAGTACACTGCGGGCCTTGGCACCCGTCTGGGTCCACCATTGATCACCATCGCACGATCCGGGCACCAGATCCACGAAATCCCGGCGGCCCCGACATTCGCACACCCATCGAGGATTCCCGATGACCGAACGCCGTCTACCCACGCCGCCGGGGAAAGTCGACACCCGCGGGCGGCGGGGCGGCGGGATGACGCGGTTGATCATGGTGCTGATGGTCATCGTGGCCATCACCGGCGGCCCGTTCCTCGCCCGGTATGGGGACACGATCGACCTCATCACGCGGACGGGGTCGTTCGAAGGGTCCACGACGGCCTTGCTGCGGTCGGCCCTCGAATCGGTCAACGAGCAACCGGCGTTCACGCGCGTCCCGGGAGCTCCCGAGGTGCCCCTGTGCCAGAGTGTCAGCGAGACGGACGGCCGGTCCCTGGTCGACGCGATGAACCTGATGCGGCGGGACGACGAGGGCCGTCGCCTGTTCCAGCAGCTTCTTGACGAAGGCATCTGCGTCGGGGTCGAGGACATCGAATACAACACCGGCTATGCCCTGGCCCGGCGGTCGATGACCGGCGGGTGGTCGAGTTCGACCATCATGGTCGACCGGGAGATGATCGACTCCGGTGAGCCCGATGTCCTGGCGGCCCTGCTGGTCCACGAGGCCACGCATATCGACCGGTTCATCAGCGGCACGGCCTGCACCTACGACGACTCCTGCGTCACGCTCCCGAACGGGGTCGACCTCGACGAGGAGGTGGCCGCCCACGCCGCCGAGGCCGCCTTCTGGCAGGGTGCCTATGGCGACGACGGGAAGCGGTTCTCCCTCGGGTACGCCTATGGGGTGAACCAACTCCTCGATGCCTATCTCGACGGTCCGGATGCCTTCACCGCCTACGTCCGGGACCTGCGCGACGACGGGCGAGAGAGCTCCTGAGCCAGCCCCGCCGCTTTCGAGTGACACGGTGACCGGACAGCACTGATGGTACCTTGGTCCCGAGATAACCGTGACCGAGCGCTGATCGCCCGCCTCTGACATGGCCGGTAGGATGATGGGGACGCGCGTCACGGCCGGACCGATGTCAGCTCCCCGCGAGGTTCCCGTGGAAACCCCTCCCCCTACTCCACCGTCTCCGCCGCACGGCCGAACCCATGCCGCCCCCTTCGACCACGTCGCCTACGAGCGGGCGAACCGGCGGGGAACGCCCGATACGTCGCCGGCCAGCCCAATCGTGATGATGCTGCTCACCTGCGGAGTGACCTTCGGGATCGCCCTGGTCCTCCTGATGGCCACGGGCAACCTCCCGGCCCGCTCGGGGGACCGTGATGTGTCCGCCGCCCAGCTCGTCTTCGCGGCGCCGGTCTGCGCGGGCGTCTCGGACGGCGAGCGGACGATCCTGGCCCGCTCGTTCGCGACGATGCGTTTGACGGACGAGGGCGTCCGGCTCAGCGACCTGCTCATCACCGAGGATATCTGCGTCGAAGTCGAGCCGATCGAGCACGCCGGTGGGTACGCCGAGTATTCCCGGGGCGTCCTCGGTGCCAATTCCAAGGGCAGGCTCGTCGTCGCGCGGATGCTGCTCGCCTACGGCGACGACGACACCATCGCGGCCATGTTGGTCCACGAGGCCACCCACGTCGACCGGCTGATCAATGGGTCCTCCTGCGGCCGGTGCGAGCGCCTCCCGAATGGTTTGGACCTGGACGAGGAGACGGCCGCCCACGCCGCCGAGGCGGAATGGTGGATCGCCAGGTACGGTCCCGACGGCCGCCAGTCATGGGCCCCGTATTCCTGGTACAGCCTCGATAATCTCGCCTTCGCCTACCAGGACGGCCCCGAGGCATTCCGGGAATTCGTGCGCTCGATCCGCGAGGACCAAACGGTCTAGTCCCGGGCGCGGTCTCGTCCGCGCTATGGCGTCCCGCCCCATCCCTGGTCCCTCGACGGATGCTCGCCCCGGCGCCATCATGTGCCGGCGAGGGCGCCGGGTGGGGTACCGCCCGGCGGAGGACCAGGGGAGGGCGGACGTGGAGACCCAACTGCCGATGTTCGATTGGGTGGGGGACCGGGCCGCCCGGATCACCTTCGGTCTCCAGCCCGTACCGCTGCCCGGGTCTCCCGACCCCTCTCGCCAGGTGATCGACGCCGGCGTACTGGCCGAGGAGCTGGGGTTCGACGCGTTCTATCAACCCGATCACCCGGCCTGGGCGCCCGAGTGCTGGGTCCATCTGGCCGCCCTCGCCGTCCTGACGCGGCGCATGCGACTCGGGACGGTGGTCGCGTGCGTGCCCTACCGGTCAGCCGCCCACCTCGCCCGGCTCGCCGCCGACGTCGACCAGTTGAGCCGGGGTCGCGTCGTCCTCGGCGTGGGGATCGGCTGGGACGTGCCAGAGTTCACCCGGCTAGGCATCCCGATGGCTCCCGTGCCCGATCGCCAGGCCGACCTCCGGCGGGCGATCGGGACGATCCGGGAGACGTGGGCCGGTCGCCCCGCATCGGCCGACCGCCCGTTCCTGCCGCCCCACCGACCCGATGGGCCACCGATCATCATCGCCGGCGCCGGCAAGCGCACCCTGCGCCTGGTGGCGGAGGTCGCGGACGGGTGCAACTTCGGCCCGAGCGAGACGACCGGCGGCGTCCAGTCCCCGGGGGCGGTGCGGGAGACGCTCGACGTGATCGCCGGGCACTGCCGGGAGATCGGCCGCCCGCCGGAGGCCATCCTGCCGACGCACTTCACCAGTTGGGTGATGCTGGCCGAGACCGAGGTCGCCGCCGCGGCGAAGGTGGCCCGCTACTATCCGGACGGGATGAACGAAACCCAACGCCAGACGCGCCTGGTCGCCACCCCGGCGGCGGCCGTCGGGTACTATCAGGCCCTCGCCGACGCCGGCATCCGCCACTTCGTCGCGCAATCGCAGGACGCCACCGACCACGAGACCTATCGACTGCTCGCCACCGAGGTCATGCCCCACGTCCGCTGCCCCGCCTGATCCGGTGATCGATCGGACCGGGTCGGACCGAGTCGGGTCAGCGGCCCGCCTTCGCCCTGGTCTGTTCGCCGGTGATGAGGCGGGCACCGCGCTGCGACGTGGCGTAGCTCCAGAGCCATTGGATCGTCACCTGGATCTTGCTCCGGTAGCCGATCAGGTTGACGACGTGGACGACCGCCCAGGCCACGAAGGCCGGGAACCCGGTCATCTTCACTCCCCGGACATGGACGACCGCCTCGTTGCGGGCGATGACTGCCATGTTGCCGAGGTCACGATAGCGGAACGGGCGGGATCGCTCCCCCGCGATGCGCCTCCCGATATTGGCCGCCGCCCACTTGCCGCCCTGGATCGCGGCCGGGGCGATGCCGGGGACCGGCTTGCCGTCCCGCTTCACGATCGACGCGAGGTCGCCGATCACGAAGATCTCGGGGTGGCCGGGGACGGAGAGATCCGGGCTGACCGGCACACGCCCCGCCCGGTCTAATTCGACCCCGAGCGATTCCGCTACCGGGGACGCCTTCACTCCCGCCGCCCAGACGACGGTCCGAGCGGGAATGCGTTCCTCGCCGATGGAGACCCCCGCCACGTCGATGTGGGTCACCATCGCCTTGGTGCGGACGGTGACGCCGAGGGCCTCCAGGGTGGTCCGGGCGTTGTCACCGAGGGAGGGCGGGAACGGGGGCAGCAGGCGATCGAGGCCCTCGACCAGGATCACCCGCGCCGCCGCCGGGTCGATCCGGTCAAACTCGTTGGCCAGGGTGTGCTGGGCCATCTCGGCCAGGGCCCCCGCCATCTCGACCCCGGTCGGGCCACCGCCGACGACCACGAAGGTCAGGAGGGCCCGCCGCGCCTCCGGGTCCGAGGTGCGTTCCGCCTCCTCGAAGGCGAGCAGCACCCGCCGCCGGATCGTGAGGGCATCTTCCAGGGTCTTCAGGCCCGGGGCGACGCCCTCCCACTCGTCATGTCCGAAATAGGCATGGCTGGCCCCGGTGGCCACGATGAGATAGTCGTAGGCCAGCCGGTCGTCGCCGAGCATCACCTGCCGGTTCGCCGCGTCGATCGCGGTCACCTCGGCCAAGATCACCGCGACATTGTCTTGGTTGCGCAGGACTCGCCGGATCGGGGCGGCGATGTCGGCCGGGGAGAGGGCGGCGGTCGCGACCTGGTACAGCAGGGGCTGAAAGAGATGATGGTTCCGGCGGTCCACCATCGTGATCCGGACCGGGGCATCGGCGAGGGACTTCACGGCGTTCAGACCGCCGAAGCCGCCGCCGATGATGACCACATGGGGCCGGGACATTTCCATCACGGCACCCGGACCCTCCATCCTCGCCGATCCGGTCGCTTCCTGGTCCCCGGGGTTCACGACGATGTCTGCGACTCCCACGTTGGCGTTCCTTCTCATGGCCCGGGACGGGTGACGGGGTAGCGTAGGCCGGGGAGGTCATGCCACGGGGCTACCTTCGCCGATCACACGGTGATGCCGATCCCGATTGGACTGGCGGGACGCGGCGCGGGACCGGGACCGGTGATACCGTGGCGCACGGCGGCGCGATGACGGCCTAAGCCTACCCGCCCGGCGCCCGGTGTGCATCCTCCCCGGCCGTGGGCACTCCCCTTGCGCCGAACCCGTCACCGGACCAGCACCGGCCCGGTCGTCATCATCCTCGCCGAGGATCCCCCGCATGACTTCGCCGTGCCCCGGCCGAACCTGGCCACGTTTCCTCCCACCCCGGCGCCCCGCGGGCCATCTCCCCCACCAGGCGATGGCCGCGGTCGCTGTCCTCGTCACGTGGTCGCTCGCCGCCTGCGGTACCACCGGCGATGTCTCGGTCCAAACTCCGGTTACCCCGACGGCGCCGGGTGTCCAGGCGGCGACCCGCGACGCCGGTCGCGGCGGTTCG
>JBBJOE010000058.1:0-11677 GCA_037721765.1 Thermomicrobiales bacterium | reverse complement strand
CACCCCGGGCACGAGGTCGCCGCCCGCCAGATGCGCGGCTTCTCGGGGATGGTCTCCTTCACCACCCGGGGTGGCCCGGACATCGCCGCCGAGGTGGCCGGGCGGACGCGCGTGTTCCAGCTCGCCGAGAGCCTGGGCGGCGTCGAGTCGCTGATCGAGCACCCGGGCCGGATGACCCACGCCAGCGTGGCTGGCACCGGGGCCGAGGTGGAAGACACGCTGGTCCGCCTCTCGGTCGGCATCGAGCACGTCACCGACCTGGTCGAGGACCTGCGCCAGGCCCTGGCCGCCGCGGTCCCGGCGATGGGCCGGAGATAGGGCGCGACCTCCCGGGCCTGGGAGGTCGCGGGGGTTCTCCACGATCGCGCGGGACAGTCCTGGCACTCCACACCCGGCGGGGTGTCATCACGCGCGAAGACGCGCGCGAAAAAGGCGGGAGGACACGAGATGCTCCCTGGCACGGGCACTCTGTTTCGTCCGTTTGTTGTTCGTGACATGCGCACCCGGATTGACCATCGTCTCCGCCGGAGAGCATCTCGTGCCCTCCCGGGCCCCCCACTCGCGTATTCAGCCTCGGTGGGGTCGTGCCAGGCGGGAATCCTTGCCGTGCCCTGACCGCGCCAGTCGTGTGTCGACCCAGCATGCCCCCGACGCGAGGCGACCATCTGGCACCTCGCTCCCGCGACGCTCCGACCAGCCCAGTACCGATGTCCGATCGTCCCGTCCGGCCGGGGACGAATGGGTCCCACCGGGCCGATGTCAGGGCGTCACCGGCCGACTAGGATGAACGGGTGTGCGGCCCGTGAGAAACTGGCGGAGACCCGTCCCGGCCGGGCCTCCCCCCCCAGCGAAATGAAGGTCTCCCCGATGCAGATCCTGGTCGTCGATCCCCGCCACGAGATCGCCCCCGTCGCCGAGCCGCTCTTCGCCAGCAATGGCTGGACGACCTCGGTCATCGACTCCCGCACCCGGGCCTTCGCCCAGGCGCTGGCCGAGACGCCGGACGTGGTGGTGATCCAGGGGGACGGGGCCCGGGGCGAGACGGCGCACCTCTGCCAGCGCTTCAAGCACAACCCGCTCACTGCCGGGATCCCCCTGCTGCTGGTCGAAGACGGCATCCCTCCCGCATGGGTGTTGCCGAACATGCCGGTCGATGCCGTCGCGGCGGCCCCCTGCGATCCCACCGAACTGGTCCACCAGGTCCAGATGCTGCTGCCGGATACCGGCAGCCAACCGCTCGACGACCTGACCAACTTCCCCCGCCGCCGCTCGATCCTCGACGAACTGGAGCGGCGGATGGTCTCCCGCGACCTCTTCGCCGCCGGCCTGCTGACCTTGAAGGCATCGCACGACTACGAACTCGACCTGGGTCGCACCAGCCTCGACCAGTTCGTGGTGCTGCTGAGCGTCCTGCTGCGGCGCAACGCCACGGCCACCGCGACGGTCAGCATCGGTCATCTCAGCAACGACTCGTTCCTGCTGCTCGGTCCGCCCGCGATGATCCACCAGATCCTGGCGACCACCACCCGGGATTTCGAGGCCCTGGTGCCCGCCTTCTACGAGATGGACGCCCTGTTCGACGAGAACGAGGAAGTGGTCGGGGCGCCGAAGTGGATCGCGGCCCAAGGGGCCTTGACCCTGGTCGAGCCCGGCCGGTTCGAGAACACCCTCCAAGTCGGTTTCGCCCTGGCCGAATACCTGCTCGCCGGCCAGGAGCTCGCCCAGCCCGAGACGCTCGCCATCGCCCCGGTCCAGGTGATCGCCGCGTAGCCCACCAGCTCGCTCCCCAGACATCCCCCCGCTATGCCGCGCGACCCGATCCCGGGCCGCGCGTCGTCATGCGCGGGAGGCGCCGGCGAAGCCCGGGCGGGCTTCGGGATGGGTCGACACACGACCGGCACATCGTGACCATGCGCGCGACCGGCACGGGGCAGGAGCACGCATCACATCGCCCCACGGTACGGCCGAAGGGCGGGAGATCGTGCCCCACGATGTCGTGGTACCGCGGGAGATGATCCGTTCCGAACGCCATTGATCATGGACGGTCGTCCGCGGAGGGAAGGACCCCGTGTTCCCCCGGCACCGGCACCCGGACCCACGGCACATCTGGCCGGCGGGCAGGCCCACACCGGCTCCCGGTGTGCCTTGATTCCGGACCGCGCCCGGCCGGGCACGCTATACTTTGGGAAGTGATGCGGGTGGCGCCGGGGTGACCCGGCACGCGCCCGGGCCCCTCGTCCGATCGGACGGAACCGGCAGGGCCGGCTTTCCGTCTTCGCGCCCCTGGCCCGGCGCCGATGGCGCGGCTGGTGCGACGCGCCGGGCGAGGGCGCCCCACCGTCTCTATGACTCACGTCCATCCCCCGTTTCCCCGGTGCCGGGGCCGTCACGGCCGGGCGCCACCACCACAGGAGCGACGACCATGGTTTCTCACGCCCCGGCCACCACCGACGCCACGACCGACGCTGCCACCGGCTACGCCCACCCCGAGGTCCTCGTCTCGACCGCCTGGGTGGCCGAGCACCTGGACGACCCGGCCGTGCGGATCGTGGAGTCGGACGAAGACATTCTCCTCTACGACATCGGCCACATCCCCGGCGCGATCAAGCTCGATTGGCACCTCGACCTCCAGGACCAGGTCCGGCGGGAGTTCGTCGACCGGGCCGGCTTCGAGGCCCTGATGGGCCGGGTCGGCATCGCGAACGACGCGACGGTGGTCTTCTACGGCGACAAGAACAACTGGTACGCCTGCTACACCTTCTGGCTGTTCGCCTACTTCGGCCACGGGCGGATCCGGATCATGGACGGCGGCCGGGCCAAGTGGGAGGCCGAGGGGCGCCCGTACACCCGCGACGCATCTGATCACGCCCCGACGACCTACGTCGCCAGCGACCCCGACCCCTCGATCCGGGCCTTCCGCGACGATGTCCTGGCCCAGGTCGCCTCCGGGCACCCGGCGCTGGTCGATGTCCGCTCGCCGCAGGAGTTCAGCGGCGAGGTGATCCACATGCCCGGCTATCCGCAGGAGGGCGCCCAGCGCGGCGGCCACGTCAAGGGGGCCGCCAGCATCCCCTGGGGCCAGGCGGTCGCCCCGGACGGTACCTTCAAGCCGGTCGAGGAACTGCGCGCCCTCTACGGCGGCAAGGGGATCACCCCGGACAAGGACGTCATCACCTACTGCCGGATCGGCGAGCGGTCGAGCCATTCTTGGTTCGTCCTGACGTATCTGCTCGGCTACCCCAACGTCCGCAACTACGACGGTTCGTGGACCGAGTACGGCAGCCTGGTCAACGTCCCGATCGAGACGGGGGCGTAGGCCACCCCCGCCCCGGTGCGCCGGCCGATCGCTGTCCGCGCCGGCGGGATTCGGATTCACGGACCCAAGGTCTCACGGTCACGGAAAGCTCATCATGGACCGCCAGGAATACATCGAACACCTGCTCGACCACTTCCAGAACCCCCGTAACAAGGGGAGGATGGAGGACGCCGACCTGCAACTCGGGGGCGGTAATCCCGGTTGCGGCGACCTGATCACCATGTACCTCAAGATCGGCGCCGGCGACCGCATCGAGCGGGTCAGCTTCGAGGGTGAGGGCTGCACCATCAGCCAGGCCGGGGGCAGCATCGTCACCGAACTGGTGGCGGGCAAGACCCTGGATGAGGTGACGGCCCTCGGCACCGCCGAGATGGTCGAGGAGATGGGCAACGACGTGGTCAAGAGCCGCGTCCGCTGCGCTACCCTGGCCCTGGGCACCGTTCAGGCCGCCATCCACCAGTACGAGCGGGGGCGCGAGCGCGAGCGGGTCGGGGCCAGGATGACGGCGCAGGACGCGGTGCCGTTCGAGAACTAGGGGTCGCGGCCGGGGCACCGTACCCGGTGCTGGCGGACCAGATCACCACGCGACGGGGTCCGGTGGTCGTCCCACGTGGCGACCGCGACGAGGACGGGAGGCACCTTTGGCGAAGAGCATGGCCCAGATGATCGCCGAGGCCCGAGCGCGGGTCGAGCACCTCGGCCCCGACCAGGTGGCCGGGGAGATGGCGGGGGGCGAGGTGCTGCTGGTCGACCTGCGCGAGGCCGGCGAGCGGGCGGAACACGGCATGATCCCGGGGGCAATCCACGTCCCGACCGGCACGCTCGGGTCCGTGGCCGACCCGTCCAGCCCCGCCCATCGCCCCGAGTTCACCACCGGCCGCCGGATCATCCTGCACTGCGCCTCGGGCGTCCGCTCGGCCCTGGCCGCCGACGCCATGGCGGGGCTGGGCTTCGGAAACGTCGCCCACCTCGACGGGGGCATCCACGCCTGGGAAACCGCGGGACGGCCGGTCGAGGACGCGCCGTCCGCGCCGTCCTAAGCACGACCGTTCTCAGCGCTCCTCGGCAACGCGTTGCCGGGGCCGCAGGACCCAGCGGGCCAGGGCGAAGCCGGTCAGCAGGGCCGTGAGGTGGAAGGCGGGGGTGTACTCCCGGAGGTAGGCGACGACGACCGTCACCTCCCAGGCCGCGAACAGGCCAAGCAGCGGCCAGGGCGTCCGGGCCCGGGCGGCGAGCGCCCCCATCAGCCCGAAGCAGCCCGCGCTGCCCCCGCTCCACGTGCGCTCCCAAGCCTTCTCCAGGAACGCGTTGTCCAGCACCTCCGGGTAGATCAGGTGCAGCAGCGTCCCCGCGAACAGCGCCGCCACGAACGACGTCGCGAAGAAGATCAGTGCTGTCCGCCGCGCACCCTCACGGGTCTCGAACGGCACGGCGAACAACACCAGCAAGAGCGCGACATAGGCGAACTGGACCAGGTTGTGGTTCAGGAACGGCCCGGTCAGCAGCGACCGCACCGCCAGCGGGAAGTCCTGGCTCAGGTCCGGGATGTGGTAGAGGAACCGGTCCAATCGCTCCAAGTCGATCGAGACGTTGCCCGGCACCCTCCTCGCCGTCGGCACGAACAGCACCACGCAGACGACCAGATAGGTGACGACGGCCGGCGCCCGCCGCACCAGTGCGGCGGGTGACCAGCCGCGCCGGGTGCCGCCCACGGGGTCGTCGGCCCAGGGGAGGAACCGGGACCGAGATTGGGGGGGCGGGACGGCGCGAGTCGTGTCCATGTATGCATCTTACACAGCCGCCAGATCCCGTTGGCCGGGATCAGGTGAGCGACTGTACCCCTACACTCGTGTGGAACTCCGTACGTGTGCTGTTCAGCAAGACGCTGCTGGCTAGGAGCCGGTATCAACGTTCGGATTGTTCTCTCAGCTTGCGAAGGCGTCATTCGTAGCTATTTGAATAACAGACCGGGGTGGATTCAAGCGTCATCCTCAATGCCGATTATTCATGCGGGCGCAATTCGGTCCAGCCAGAACGACTTTTCACGGACAAGTTTGGTCCAGAGCTGCCAACGTATTCGTCCCACTCTCCACCATGTAAAACGAAAACACAAGTGTACATCGAACCTATTGATAATACTTGGGTTCCAAAGTACCATACTCCTGTTGCCGCCGAGGAAGTCATCTCAGAGGAGGACACAACATGGCCAAGGTCACGTTGACGATCGAGGGCGAACCAGAGGAGATTCGTTCAGCGCTCACCGTGCTGCTCGACCAGGCGCTCGCCGATGCGCCAGTCGAAAGCCAACAACAGGAACCGGTCGTGGTGGAGTCCGAGTCGTCGGAGACGCCCTGGACGGAGACCGATGTCCTGTTGTGGTGGGAAAGTCTCAAGTCAGGCGGGCAGGAGATCTTGGCAGAGATCGCAACTCGGCCAGACGGGTATCCCGCGTCCGAACTGATAGGGTCGGGAGGCTTCGATATGAAAGGCTTCGGCGGCAAAATCGGTACCAGCACACACACCATGAATCGGCACTTCAAGAAGAATGGTAAGTTCACGAAGCCCCAACCATGGACCTTCAATGGGCCCCTCCGGCAGTACATGATGCATCCCGACGTGGCAGCGGTCGTCCAGCGGCTCTCGGAGGGTAGCCGCTCCCAACCTGCTCGAGGAAGGCCGGAAGCGGAATGATGCTACCTCAGCAAATCGTCACGACCCGCGATCTCGCCGCGCGGGCACGGACGAGGAGCAAACCCTGACGCGCGAATCGGAATACATCCATCGCCACTGATGACCACGAAGTTCGGCATGCTATTCCTATCACCAAACACGACGACGATGACGGCGTCCCAAGAGATCTTCTCGGCCGTACCAAGGTGATGTCGCGACGCGGGTAGACAGGAGACGATCCGGAGAAGACATCGATTCGACACTGACATGTCCTCCCATCACGCGCTCGTCGTCATTGGGAGCCCCTTCCCAATTCCCCCATTCCCCGCTATCGTGCCCGGGCCGCGATACTGGACCGACCCCGCCCCTACCGCCGAGGTGCCCGCGATGCCTCGTATGCCGTCCTCAAACCTGTTCCCGGAGATCGCGCTCTGTGCCGCCTGGCGGGACGGGGCGTTGGGGATGACGTTGCGCACGATCGATGGGCGGCCGGTCGAGGTCGTCCACAGGGGAATCTGGAGTCATGGGTTCGGGCCGGATTTCCGGGAGGCGATGGTCGTGCTCGATGGCCGGGAGCTGCGGACCGGGGGGATCGAAGTCCACCACCGCACGGTGGGCTGGGCCCAGCACGGCCACGACGGCGACCCGCGCTACGATGACGTCGTTCTCCACGTCGTCCACACCCACGACGGGGCCGAGACCCGCTGCTATTCCGGGGCCGTCGTGCCGGTGGTCGAGATCGGCCCCCTGCTGCCCCGCCCGATCGACCCGGCCGCGACCGTCGGGGCCGACTGGTCCCGCTTCGGCGGTGACGCCTGCGCCCCGGACATCGCTCGCGCCGCGCCGACCGCCCTGACGGCGATCCTGGTCCGGCTGGGGGATGTCCGGTTGGCCGAGAAGGCGGCGCTCGTCGAGGCGGACCTGACCGCGCTGCCCCCGGCCGAGGTGCTCTGGCGGGGCGTCGCCGTCGCCCTCGGCTTCCACGCCAACCAGGGACCCATGCTGCGGTTGGCGGAGACGCTCACCGCCCACGCGGTCGAGTCGGCCCTGGCGAGCGTCCTGGCCGGGGAGGACGGGTCCGGGCACCACGAGGTCGCCCTCGGCCTGATCCTGGGGACGGCCGGATTCCTGCCGCTCTCGCCGGCCGAGGCCGGGTTGGCCGGATTGGAGCCCGCCGAGGTGGCCCGGGTCGAGGCGGCCTGGCTGGGGCGGGGCGCACCCTGGCACGGCGACCGTCTGCCGGCCACCGCCTGGACCCGGGCCCGGGTCCGGCCCGCCAATCATCCCGTCGCCCGCCTGGTTGCCTTGGCGGCCCTGGTGACCCGGGGGATGGGCGGGGGCGGCCTGACCGCGGCGCTGCTCGACCCGCTCCGGGCCGGGGAAGACCCGATCGCGGCCGTGCGGTCCCTGACGGCCTGGCCGGGCACGGGCCGCCCCCGGTTGGGGGAGGAACGGGCCGCGGCCGTGGTCGCCAATGTGGTCCTGCCGTTCGCCCTGGCCGTCGCGGCGCAGACGGGGGACGGCCCGCTGCTCGACGCCGCCGCCCGGGCCTGGGACCGCCTCCCGGCCGCCGAGGCCAACGCCACGGTCCGCCGCGCCGCCGCCCCAGTGGCGGGGGAGACCCCCCTCCGGCGCCTCGGCACCCGGGGCCAGCAGGGCCTGATCCACCTCGACCACGCCTACTGCGCCCCCCGCCGCTGCTACGAGTGCCCGATCGCCCACCTGGTGTTGGCCGCCGGCGAGGGAGATGCCGGGATGGACGATACCGCGTGAGGCCATCACGTTGGACGGATCATATGATCGGGAACCGCATCATGGAGGGTCGCTGCTCGCCGCGTTTGTGTTCTGAATCGTCTGCCCATACGAGAACGATCGTGCGTCATAGAGTGCGCAGACAGCGGAACCCCTACGAATCGATTGTTGACCATCCCTAACGGACATTGGTAATCGTCACACCGCGGTCCGGGCCGCTAGAATGGGGGATCGGCGCGCGCGTCGGCGCGATCGGCGGTCGACCACGGTCGGTGGCCGAACTCCCGGCCGCTCCCTGCTTCCGGAAAGGCTCCCCCACCGATGCGCTGGCACCCGATCACGATGACCTACCACGTCCGCTCCTACCGCTTCGGGGAGCGCCTGATCCCCGACATGCTCGGCAAGCGCGGGGTGCCGGACGGCATCGTCGCCGAGACCTGGGAGATCAGCGACCACGCCGAAACCACGGCGACGATCACCAACGGCCCCTTCGCCGGCAAGACGCTGCGCGACCTGGTCACCTCGCACCCCGAGGGATTGGTCGGGGAAGGGTGGGAAGGGGACAGGTTCCCGATCCTGGACAAGTTCCTCGACGCCTCGCACATGTTGCCGGTCCACCTGCACGCCGACGACGCGACGGCTCGCCGCAAGTACGGCGAGCCGAACGGCAAGGACGAGGCCTGGCACATCCTCCACTGCGAGCCGGGCGCCACGATCCTGGCCGGGATCATCCCAGGCACCCCCCCGGGGGCGATCGCCGACGCCTTCCGCCGGGAGGACTACGACGCCGTGATGCCTCGCTATGCCATCGAGGCGGGCGACACGGTCTATGTCCCCGGCGGCGTGATCCATTCCTTCGGCCCGGACACCCTGATCTTCGAGGTCCAGCAGACCTCCGACCTGGCCGTCTCGGTGATGCCGGCCGACCTCTACGGCAACCGGCTCGACGAGGCGACCTGGGAGGCCAACATCGCCGCCGCGATGGACGAACTGCGGACCGACTTCCTGCCCCGCCCCCACCACGGCCTGACCCGCTGGATCGAGACCAACCGCTACGTGGTCTGCTGCGCCGGGCCCCACTTCGCCCTGGAGCGCTGGAACCTGGTGAAGCCCCACCGCGAGCCGGCCCGCCCCGATCGCTGCCTGACCCTGACCAACCTGGGCGACCCGGTCGGCATCGCCTGGGACGGCGGGGTCGAGACGCTGGACCGGGCGACCTCCTGCGTCATCCCGGCGGCGATGGGGGCCTTCAGCCTGGTCCCGGACGGCCGGGCGGTCCTGCTGGCCTGCTACGTACCCGACATCGAGCGTGACATCGTCGCGCCGCTGAGGGAGGCGGGCTACAGCCGGGACCAGATCGCGGGCTTGGGGGAGACGGCGAGCCGGTAGACGGAAGGGTTTGGGCGAGGAGAACAGGGCAGGGGTGGGAGATGCGAGGTGGGTGATCGGTCGAGCGCATCGTCTCTGGCCGAGGGCGCGGAGGGCGGGGAGTCGGGGGGCGTCCGGCTCGATGACCTAGAACGCCGGATTGGCGCCTTTTTGCATACCGAGCGGTTCGCGGGGCGAGATGATCCCCATGGGGTCTGGCGTCCCTCCGACCGGCCGGTGCGCCGGGTCGGGCTGCTGTTGGCGCCCTGGCCGGGCCTCCTGGATTGGGTCCGGGCCGAGCGGCTCGATACCCTGGTCGTCCACCGGCCGTGGGACCTTCCGCTCGACGCCTTGGGGGACGTAGGCGTCCTGGCCTATCACCTGGCCTTCGACGAACGCCTGACACTGGGGGCCAACCCGTCCCTGGCGGTCGTGCTCGGGATGACCGGCGTGGAGGTCCTCGGCCGCAAGGAGGGGCGCCCGATCGGGATGATCGGCGACGTGCCCGACCGCTCCCTGGCTGACGCCGTCGCGGCGCTCTCCGCCCTCTTCGGAGGGGTCGAGCGGGCGCCGAGCGTTCCCGGGCACCGGGTGAGCCGGGTCGCGGTCGTCGGGGCGATGACCGCCGCGCTGGTCCACGAGGCCCACGACCGGGGGGCCGGGCTCTACGTCACGGGCCAGATCCGCGCCCCGGCCAGGGAGGCCCAGGCCGAGACGGGCCTGCCGGTGGTCGCGATCGGACACGCCCGATCCGAGCGGTACGGAATGCGGACCCTCGCCCAGGCACTCCGCGCGGCCTGGCCCACGATCGACGTGATCGCGGCGCCCTGACCGTCGAGAGCGATCGGCGTCCACGGCGCGGGAGGGCCGCCAGGGCCATGGGCATGCCGGGTCACGATCTCCCGCCGGGACGCTCGTGACGCGGCGGGAGGATCGACACCCTCCCCGGCGGTCCGGTCCCGGGATGGGCGTCAGGAGCGGGTGCCGGACACCCGGGACACATGTGCGCCGGACATCGCCGTTCCGGACATCGCCGTTCTGGACATCACCGTTCCGGTCAGCGCCGTTCCGGTCAGCGCCGCGGCGGGAGCATGGACCGACCCGCTGAGGAGCACGCGCTGGATCACCGCCGCCCGGGCCAGCGCTTCTTGCTCCTGACGGGCGAAGCGGTCAGTCAACACCGGCTGGTTCCGCCCCCTTGACCGCTCCGCCATCCGGCGCGCCAGGGCGGCTCGCTCCTCCAGACCACGCGGGGCCGACCAGAGCGCGTCGTCCAGCACCTCGCCCTGTTCCTCCATCAAGCTGCCGGACGAGTAGGCGTGGCCGACCCGGCAACGGAAGCGGAGGACCCGCTCGTCCTGGATCTCCCAGAGGACCCCCCCGCACTCGGGACACCCGAACACCGACGGGTTGTCCGGGCGTGCGTCGCCGCTCATCGCCGCGAGGTCGCCCTCGGCCATCTCGACCTCCTGTTCCATTTCCCGGGGAACATCCCACATCGGCTCGGCCACCGGCTCGTGCACGATCCGTCCCAGCAGACTCCCCATGTCGGTCACCGGCACGACGTGGTCGACCGCGACCGACTGGATCACATTCAGACACATCGAGGGGAAGAGCGCTTCCGCCGGGTCCTGGACCACGGCGACGCCACCCCTCCCCTTCACCGCCGCCGATCCGGCGGTGCCATCGTCAAGCGCGCCCGAGAGGACCACGCTGACAACCCGCGGCCCAAAGAACCGGGCGGCCGACCGGAACAAGACATCGACCGCGGGGCGGTGCCGGTTCTCCCGTGGCCCCCGGGACAGGTCAACCTCGCCGGGCCGGACCAGCAGGTGGTGATCGGGGGGCGCCACGTAGATCCGCCCCTGCTCGATCGGCTCGCCATCCGCCGGGTTCATCGCCGGCAGCGGGCCAGCCCGGCCCAGGATTTCCGGCAACAGGCTATTGGAGTTGGCGGGCAAGGGGAGGACCACGAGACTGCCGCCGGGAGATCCGGCGGCAGGGAGCGGGCCAGGTTGGCCAGGGCCTCGACCCCACCGGCCGACGCCCCGACCACGATCATGTCGCGTCCTGGCACGTCTCACGTCTCCGATCGCCGGTCGCGCCTACCGTGGTCAGCCCGAATCGGTCACCGTCCGCACATGTCGCGTCGCCACGGCTCGTTCCACGATCTATGCCATCGTCGTCACCTTCCCCGGACGGCTGACGAGGAGCATGTTGACGCGCCGTAGCGGCGCTGGTGATCAGGGCCGCCGGCGGCCTCCACCGGCCTGGTATCCTGTGTCCAACACTGATTATTCATGCGGGTTCACCGGCGTTCGGGCCCCTCGGACCGACGCGGATGTACCCGGCGATCCCACGCCGAGGATGAGGGACATGACCTTGGCGGACCAGCAGCCATCCGGGCAGCTCGTGGTGATCGGCTCCTCGGCTGGCGGCATCGACGCGCTGACCCGGCTCGTCACGACGCTACCCACGGACTTTCCCGGCCCGATCGTGGTCGGCCAGCATCTCTCACCCCACCGTTCCAGCCACCTAGGCGAGATCTTGCCCCACCACGGCACGCTCCCG
>JBBJOE010000373.1:0-3110 GCA_037721765.1 Thermomicrobiales bacterium | reverse complement strand
CAGGTCTACGCCTCGTCCGATTCCGGCGACCATTGGACGACGATCGTCAAGGATCTGCCGGCCGTGATGTCGGTCGAGGTGCAGACGTTGTCCTGACCCTGGTCCGGGCCGGGGCGTCTCCCCATCCCTCTGCCGAGATTTGGTCGCGTCTCTCGTTGGGGTGGCGCGACGACGGAGGCACTCCCTTGCCTCCGTCGCGGTGCATATCGAGATCCACCCGAACCGGTTGACGCTAGACCGTCCGTGCGCCCGGCGACCAAGCTGCCGGGGGGCTACTCGCCGCGTCCTCCAGCCTCATGAATGCCCAGATAGAACGACGCCTACCTGAGAAGAGCGTAGCGAGCAGCGCCCCGACCATGGTCGTCATCGGCACTACCGGCGCCGATGACGACCACATCGTTGAAGCGAGACACCGCGGGATGTCTCCGGCGGAGTCGACGGCGGCGGTGTCCCGGGGCGTCTCGATGGGCCGGTGCCGGGCCTACCGGTCGTCGGTCATCGGGGTGAGGACGAAGACCGGAATCTCGCGAGTCGTCTTCTCCCGGTAGTCCGCGTAGTCGGGATAGGCGGCGACCGACCGATCCCACCAGACGGCCTTCTCCTCGCCGGTGACTTCCCGGGCCTGATAGTCCCGCTTGACGGGGCCGTCCTGCAGCTCGACGTGGGGGTTCTTGACCAGGTTGTGATACCAGACGGGGTGCTTGGGCGCGCCGCCGAGCGAGGCGACCGCCGCGTACTCGCCGCCGTGTTCGACCCGCATCAGCGGCGTCTTGCGAAGCTTTCCGCTCGTTGCTCCGATAGAGGTCAACAGGATGATCGGCATGCCGCGCAGGGTATTGCCCCGCGTGCCCCCCGAGCCCTCGAACTCCTCGGCCTGTTCTCGGGCCCAATCCGATGGGCTCGGCTCGTATGTCCCGGTGAGTGGCATGTCCGGCGCTCCTGGTTCGCGATGACGGCTGGGTCCGAACCATGGACCCGCACCGTGACCATGACGCGGGAGGCCGGACCCGGTGACGAGGCACAAGGATATGCCAGTGGGCGGGATCTGTCCCGTCCGGGCGTCGTGGGGTCATCCGCGGGCGACGAACGTGCCGCGGAGCGCACGACATTCGTCAGACGGAGCCTACGTGGCAGGGAGAACGGGTCCGGATCGCGTCCCGTCCCCCCGGACGATGGTTCTGATCCTGATCTTGATGCTGACGGGCGGGTCCCCTACGGCGCGGGGGTGGCGAGCATGTCCATGTCGACGGGCATCAGCAGCGGCGCGCCCTCTTCCAGGATGAAGGTGCCGAGGACGACGGTCGGCTCATCGCCGGCGCCGCGGGCGGTGTGGACCACGTCGGACTCGTAGGTGATGGCGTCGCCGACGTCCAGGATCACGTCGGTGCCCGGCTCGGTCAGGTCCTCGGCCGGACCGGCCGCGCCGCCGGCGGCGCCCCGGACGAGGTGGGCGGTGCCGGCGAGGAGGGTCCAGCCGAAGCGGCCGGACTCGACGCCGAGCAGGGTCGTGCCGGAATGGTCGTGGGCGAAGAGTTCCGCCCCGGGCTGCAGGGTGAAGCGGGCCAGGTAGAGCGTCTGGCCCGGGGCTCCGGCGGACGGGGCGGCGCCGAAGACCTCGGCGGTGACCCCGGGGGCCAATTCGAGGGCGGCGATCGGATCGCCGGCGGCCGGGCTGGCCTCCTGGGCGGCGGTCCGGGAGATCAGGACCCCGGCGACCAACGAGATGGCCAGGACGAGCGAGAACAACGAGATGGCGATCGGTCGCATGCTTCGACTTCCCTCCGATGTCTGTGCCAACGTGTGGGCGGTTGCGCGAGCGTCCGGCGATGCGTGGAGAGCGTCAGGGAGGTTGAGGGGCAGGCGTCGGACCCCGACGGATCGAGCGCGCCTGACGATCGACCGTATCCGCCCCGGCCGGCGCCGGTCTCGCCTGCGGCGTCCGGCGCGTGGTTGATGTCTCCCCTAGCGTGCGGTGACCAACGACTCGTGGCCGTTGGCGGGGGGCGGGGCGGGTTCGGCTCCCCCGGCAGCGAGGGCCTGGACATCGGCGGTGGTCAGCGGGTTACCGCCGATGCCCCAGTCGCCACTGCGGACCTCCTCGACGACGACCCAGGTGACCGGGCGCATGTTCTCGCCCTCGATGGCGACCATGGCGTCGGTGAGGCGGGTGACCATTTCCCGCTTCTGCTCGCCGGTGAAGACCCCCTCGATGACCTTGACATTGATGAGTGGCATGTCGTGTTCTCCCGTCCGTGTGGCCCCTCCGCCACCGGTTGGCCGGCGCGGGGTGGGTCGTGGCGATTCGGTCGATGGGCGCGGCGCGGCTCATCCCATGGCAGGATCTCCTTTCTCCCCCGGTGTCGCGGCCACGGCGACGCTGGCCCCCGCTCGCGACATCGCGCGTCCGGGTCCTGATCCGTGGTCATCGGTCGATTAGGGGGTTCGCGTGACGTTGTCCGGCGCTATGGCGCGCGCGCCGGGGCGAGGCCGTGGGGAGGGACGTGGGTGACTTGCCCGGAAGCCGAGAGGTGGTCGTAGAGGACCCGGCCAAGGATGGCGATGCCGCGCTCGATGTCGTCTTCGGCGACGGCGGCGAAGTTGAGGCGGAGGAAGGGTTGGTCGGCGGGTTCCGCGAAGAAGGCGGCTCCGGCGACGAAGCTGGCCCCGGCCCGGAGGGCCTCGTCGTAGAGGGCGGAGACCGAGACGCCGGGCGGTACCCCGACCCAGACGACGAGGCCGCCGGCGACGCCGGTCCAGGTCGAACCGGGCGGGAACTGGCGATCGAGCGAGGCCAGCATGGTCGCGTGGCGGCGGGAATAGATGCGGCTGACACGCTTCCAGTGCCGCTGGACCAGCCCCTGGTCGAGGTAGCGGCACAGGGCCCTCTGCATCAGGGTCGAGGAGAAGAGGTCGGAGGAGCGCTTCAGGGTGACCAACCACTCGCGCAGCGGGCCCCGGGCGACGACGTACCCCAGGCGCAGGGCGGGGATGAGGGACTTGGTGAAGCTGCTGGCGTGGATCACGTTGCCGTGCCGGTCGAAGGCGGCCAGGGGCGGCGGGATCGGGTCGCCGAAGCGGACCTCGCGGACGTGGTCGTCCTCCAGGATCGG
>JBBJOE010000372.1:0-3124 GCA_037721765.1 Thermomicrobiales bacterium | reverse complement strand
GCCCCGCCCGTCCTGTGGGCGGCGGGACTCCTGTCCGCCTGGTGGTGGATGCCCTGGCTGACGACCCCGTTGGCCGCACTGCTGGTCCAGGCGATCTGGACCGAGCGGGGTCCGGCATTGAACCTGCGCCTGGCCGGGACGGCGCGGCTGCAACTGCTGTGGGGCTGCCTGTTCGCCGTGAGCATGATCCTTTGAGGGCGCCAGCCCGCCGCCGATCCACGTCGCCCGACCGGATGTCTCAGGAGAGCCTGCCGATGACCCAGTCGCCCGCGTCCGGCGCCACGCGGCCGGCGTCCGAGGTCCAGGCCATGTTCGGCCGGATCGTGCCGCGCTACGACCTGGTCAACCGCCTGATGACCGGGGGGCGGGATGTCGCCTGGCGCCGGATGGTGGCGAGCGTCGCCGTGGCCGGGGGACGGCGGAGCCGGGTGATCGACGTGGCGACGGGGACGGGCGACCTGGCGATCGCCCTGGCCGGGGCCGGGGCGCAATCCGTGGTCGGCCTGGATTTCGTCCCTGGCATGCTTCGGGCCGCCGCCGGGAAGCCCGCCATCGGGTCCTGGTCCGGATGGGAACAGCGCGGGATGACGGACACTCCGGACCTCGGGGCGGGCACCCCCGACCTGATGGGGGTGACAGACGGCCGGGTCCGGCTGGTGGCCGGGGACGCGATGCGGCTGCCCTTCCCGGACGACACCTTCGACGCCTGCACGGTCTCCTTCGGACTCCGCAACATGGCGGATTACGAGGGGGCGGTGCGGGAGATGACCCGAGTGCTGCGGCCGGGCGGGCGATGGGTCTGCCTGGAGTTGACGCCCTATCGCTTCCCCCTCTTGAACCGGGTCTTCGGCTGGTATTTCGGCGCGGTCGTCCCGGTCATCGGCGGCTGGCTGAGCGGCGACCGGGCGGCCTATCGCTACCTGCCCGCATCGGTGGCGGCGTTCCCGCCTGCCGATGACCTCGCCGCCATCATGCGGGCCGCCGGCCTGGAGAATGTCCGATATACGAAACTCGGTGGCGGCGCCGTGGCGATGCACGTCGGGGAGAAGCCGGGGTAGCACGGGTAGGGTTCCGGCGCCCGGACGCACGGTGACACTCCGGGAACCCGTCTACCTCGACCGTGTCGAGGCGTCTGGCGTCAGGCCTTCGCCCTCGCGTGCCCCATGATCAAGGCGTCGATCCGTCCGGCCCGGTCCTTGGCGGCCGCCTCGATGTCTCCCGTCGCCGCCGCGATCGCCGTATCATCGTCTCCGAGGCGATTCCGGGCGGCGGCGATGGCGGCCCGAGTGGCGGCGGGGGCGGGGCCGCCGGGGATGGCGCGGGCCTCGATGAAGCGGCGGGGGTCGAGGGTGGCGGCGAGCCAGGTCTCTCCGATGGGCAGGGGGCGGCCGAGGACCTCGCCGGCGACTGTCGAGACCGCGTCCGCGTCGATTGGCGTTCCCGTGATGCTGACCTTGACCAGGCGGGAGACGATGCCGTGGGCGGTGCGGAAGGGGAGGCCGTGGTCGAGGACCAGGGCATCGGCCAGGGCCGTCGTGGTGGTGTGGCCGGTCCCGGCCCGGGCGGCGAGCAGGTCGACGTCGAAGGTGGCGCTTTCCAGGGCGACGGTCAGGAGGCCGACGACGGCCTCGGCGGAGTCGAAGGCGCGGTCGAGGGGGACGTAGATCGGGTCCTCGACGTCGACGGTGTCGCCGAAGGCGGAGGAGTGGGCGATGGCGGCGACGGTGGCGGCGTCGCCGTGGACATAGCCGGTGCGGGCCCGGATGTGTTCGAGGACGACGGGGTTGCGCTTCTGGGGCATGATCGAGCTGATCTGGACGAAGGCGTCGTCGATGCGGAGGATGCCCGCCTCGGCCCGGGACCAGATCAGCAGGTCGTGGACGAAGCGGGAGAGGCTGGAGGTCATCGTGACCAGAGCCTGTGTCGCCTCCAGCATGTGGTCGCTGGCGCCGACGGCGTCGTAGCCGTTCTCGACGATACCGGCGAAGCCGAGCAGTCGGGCGGTCAGGTCGCGGTCGATCGGGAAACTGGTGGTGGTGAATGCGGCCACGCCGAGGGGACTGCGATTGACCCGTTCGTAGCATTGGGCGAAGCGCTCGGCGTCCCGTTCCAGCGGGCCGAGGACGCCGAGCAGGTAGTGGGCCAGCGTGGTTGGCTGGGCGGGCTGGGTGTGGGTGATGCCCGGCATCAGGGTATCGACGTGGGATTCGGCCAGGTCGAGCAGGACGGTCCGCAGGGCGACGGCGGAGCGGCGGATCGCGAGGAGGCGATCGCGCAGGAAGAGCCTGCACATCACCGCGTCGAGGTCGTTGCGGGAGCGGGCGATCTGGAGGTTGCCGCCGGCGTCCGGCCCGGCCAGTTCGATCAGGCGGGACTCGACCGCGAAGAACAGGTCCTCCACGGCCGGGGCGTACTCGAAGGCGCCCGCTCCCCCGGCGGCGACCTCGCGGTTCGCGGTCAGCAGGGCGGCGGCCTGGGCGGGCGGGATGATGCCGGTCGCGGCCAGCATCAGGGCATGGGCCTGGTTGGCGGCGACCATGTGGGGGAAGAGCAGGCGCTGGGCGTCGGCGAAACCGGGTTCGAGGACGAACCGGGCGTAGGAGGGGTGAGGGAAGGCGGCGTTGGCATGCATGGTCGGGGAGGTCTCTCCGCTCGATTTGATTGGTCCGGCGCGCGTGGTGGACGAGGTGATCGGCCAGTCCCTCGACCATCCCCCCGGACGGTCAGCGGAGGCAGACGGGGGACCAATGTCGCCAGCGACTGACCGGCCCGCCCCGTTGGCTCGGGAGCGGATACCCCCGCTGGTCCCGCGATTCTACCGTCGGGCAGCCAGTCCCGGACGGCGGGTTCGCGACGTGGGTGGTTTGGGGCCTGGCCTAGCCCTTGAGGCCGGTCAGGACGATGCCCTTGATGATCTGGCGCTGGAAGATGACGAAGATGGTCAGGACGGGGATGGTGGCCAGGGCCGCCGCGGCCATGATCAGGTGGAACGAGCTCTGGGCCTCGCTGGAAAAGAAGGCGATCCCGACCGGCAGGGTCCGCATGTCCTCGGAGCGGGTCACGATCAGGGGCCAGATGTAGGCGTTCCAGTTGCCGAGGAAGGTGAAGATGCAGAGGGCGGCGA
>JBBJOE010000057.1:0-11889 GCA_037721765.1 Thermomicrobiales bacterium | reverse complement strand
GCTTCGTTGGGAGGTCGTTCCACGCGGCGCGGTTCGATGGTCGATGGTCGATGGTTGGAGTCGCTCACCATTCCACCAGAATGCCCGTTGGGAGCGGCGGTCACATCGGTAAAAATGACCGTTTCGGCACGGGGCCAGCGGCAACGGTCTAGGTATATTTACCTAGGCGACCAGAAGGACCCCACGCGGGGAGACCAGGAGAGGCCTTGGAACCGTGCGAGGGACTTCCCTTGGGAGCAGATAGCCACGCCGGCCGATCGGCAGGACGCCGATCCCTCGTGGGATAGAGTCATGATCCACCCGCGACCCCAGCGGCACATCGAACGAAGGTCGTAATCGGCAGGGCAACCATGAAGCGATCGCCTACGACCTAAGTCGTAGGCCGCTGCTCGATGTGCGGGTCAAGGGAGTCAGACCAAGCCGTGGGCGTGGGCGTAGGTGTTCAGGGCCGATCGGGACCGCAGCGCCAGCTTGTCGAAGACGGTGGTGAGGTGGCGCTTGACGGTGGGAACACTGATGAAGAGGTCGTCGGCGATCTCCCGGTTGGAGCGCCCCGCCGCCACCAATCGCACCACCTCCAGCTCGCGCGGCGTGAGACCGAACGTGGGGAGAACGGCGGCGACAGCGGTGGGATCGTCGCGGGTACTCGCCGCGGCGAGGATGGCATCGGCCCCGGCGACCGCCTCGGCCAGGGTCAGTGCCTCGCCCGCTGCCCACTCCGCCGCGAAGGCCGCCTCTCCGAGCCGGGCCCGCACGGAGGTCGTGAAGTTCTCGTCATCGGCCGGCCCGACCGCCGCTGACGCCACACCGGTGCGTTCACGCAGCCGTGTCGCGGCACCGCACATCCGCGCCGCCCTCCCCGCCTGGCCCGCCGCGAGGGCAAGTTCCGCCGTTTCCCAGAGACGGACGGCAAGGTCCGCTTCAGCCTGGAGGTCCCAACAAGCGGCGAGGCTTTCCCGGTCCAACTCCGCCGCTCGCCGCCCCTCACCGCGTTCGCGGGTGAACCACGCCAGGTTCGACAGTGCGGCCGCGAGGCCCCATAGGTCACCCAGTTCCCGCCAGAGGCGGACGCTTTCGGCGAAGCAGGCGGCGGCCCGGTCCTCCTGGCCCTGATCGGCGACGAGGCCACCCAGGTGATTGAGGACCACGGCAGTGGTGAACCGGTCGTTCACCTTTCGGCTCAACGTTTCCGCCTCGACCAGGAGTGCCACCGATCGGCCCATCTCGCCCCGAATCCCCGCCAGACTGCCCAAGAGACTCAGGGCTCGTCCCGTCCCGCCGGTGTCCCCGCAGGCGCGGGCGGTAGCCAGCGCGCGCTCGGCGATCTCGCGCGCGGCCACCCTGTCGCCCAGCGTGAGGGCTTCCCACCCGAGCATGACTTCGACCTCCACGCGGAGGGCCGGCGCGGCGTCCCCGGAGACGCGCAACACCCGTTCGCCCCAAGCCCGCCCCTCGCGCAAGCGGCCGCGGACACGCCAGAATCCGCCGAGGGCAGCCACCAGCCGGAGCGCGGTCTCCGCCTCCCCCCGCTCAACGGCCCACGTCAAAGCCGCCCGGAAATTCGCGTCCTCCCGCTCCAGCGCGGCGACTCGCGCCGGGGTGCCCGGCCAGCCCGACCCGGTCTTTTCCGATTCCGCGAAAGCCATGAAGTAGGCCACGTGGGTCCACCGGATTGCCTTTTCCTCGCCGCTCTCGACCAACAGCTCCAACCCGTACTCGCGGATCGTCTCCAGCAGCACGTAGCGCGGCTCGCCGTTGGTGTCCTCGTTCTGCCGCAGTAAGCTGTTGGCCACGAGCGACTCGACCCCGTCGAAGATGTCGATCGTCAGGTCTCCGGGCGCGCTCGCCACTGCCGCGACCGCGTCCAGCGTGGCGCCTCCCATGAAGACGGCCAGCCGCCGGAACAGGACCTGCTCGTCCGGGGTTAGGAGATCATGGCTCCAGGCGATGGTCTCCCGGAGCGTCCGCTGCCGCCGGTGCACGTCGCGCGGCCCCCCGGTCAGCAATGGCAAGCGCTTCTCCAGACGGGTGAGGAGAGCCGGGACGGACAGGTGGGCGATCCGGGAAGCGGCTAGCTCGATCGCCAAGGGCAACCCATCCAGGCGCCGGCAGATCTCCGTGATGTCATCGGCGTTCCCTGCCGAGACGACGAAGCCGGGTCGGGCCACCTCGGCGCGGTCGCCGAAGAGGGCGGTCGCCTCGGTCGTCACCTTGTCCGAACCCAACCCGTACCCGATGGGGTCCGGCAGGGCCAGCGGCTCGACGAGGATCACCCGCTCGCCACTGAGCCGCAGCGCGACGCGGCTGGTCGCCAGTACCATCACCCGAGGGCAGCTGGCGATCAGCCGCGTGACGAGTGGAGCCGCGTCCACGACCTGCTCGAAGTTATCGAGGACGAGGAGCAGGTCCCGATCACGCAGGGCAACGATCAACCGCTCGGCAGCATCCTGGCACCCCGTCTCCCACACACCCAGGGCAGAGGCGATGGCCGGCGCCACGAGGTCCGGTACCGTGATCGGCGCCAGGTCCACGAACGCGACACCGTCGGCGAACTCTCCGTCGATCTCCTCGGTCACCCGCACCGCGAGGCGGGTTTTCCCGACGCCGCCCGGACCGGTCAATGTGACCAGCCGGACGCCGTCGCGGCGGATCAGCGCGGAGAGCGCGTCGATCTCGCGTTCACGCCCGATGAAGGAGGTTAGGGGGGCCGGCAGGGGCGCGACGATCTCATCCTGGCCAAGGTGGACGGCCAGAGGGACCATCTGGTGTCGGATCGAGGAGGCGGGCGCCGGGTCAACCACGGGCGAGTCCTGCCGTCCGGTGCATCTGTCGTACGCCTATCATGGGACGGTCCGTCACGGCAGTCAACCACCATCAACCGATCCCCGTGACCGTATCGATGTCTGACACGGTGAACCATGTACCCAATCAGCCATGACCAGCGGGTCGAATGCGTTCCCGATCTTCCCCGCTCAGGGCATGGAACGGTCGCACGGCCACGCGATTCACCGATCTGGTCATGATGCGATCACCACGTTGACAACGCCGTGACCGACACCGCCGGAGCGACGGACCCGTCCTGGGAGCCGTTATCTTCGCGGGCGTATCGTCCCGGACGGGGACCAGACGCGACGCGCGCCCGTTCGCGATTGACGCCGTCACCTGCCGCACCTACGATGGGTGCGCGGGGAGGGCCTGGGAATGATGACGATGTCCATGGAGAGACGGGACGAACGCGCGGCACCAGCGACCGGTTTCGCCGGGATCCTCGACGCGGCGGTGACTCGGAACGATAGCCTGGTCTGCGTGGGACTCGACCCGGACGAATCGCGCATCCCGGCGTCGGCCTGGGACCCGGGCGATGTCGCGGGCAGCCTGGTCCGCTTCAACGCCGCCATCATCGAGGCGACCGCCGACCTCGTCTGCGCCTACAAGCCCAACCTGGGCTTCTACGTGGCCTTCGGAGTCGACGGACTGGCCGCCCTGGCGGAGACCCGGCGTCTGATCCCGGCCGATATCCCCGTGATCCTCGACTGCAAGGTCGGGGACATCGGCAGCACGGCCGCCGCCTATGCCCGGGGTTACTTCGACGCTTGGGGCTTCGACGCCATCACGGTCAACCCCTACCTCGGTGAGGACAGCCTGGCGCCCTTCCTGACCTCCCTCGGCCGGGGCGTGCTCGTCGTCTGCAAGACCAGCAACCCGGGGAGCGGCGACCTCCAGGACCTCCCCATCCCCATCGGCCCGGAAACGGGTACGCTCGGCGAGACGGAACCGCTGTACTTGACCCTTGCCCGCCGCGTGGCGGCCTGGGGCGAGCGTTATCTGGCCACGCCCGGACTCGTCGTCGGGGCGACCTACCCGGCCGACCTGGCCCGCGTCCGCGCCGTCGCCCCGGACGTGCCGATCCTCCTCCCCGGCGTCGGCACCCAGGCCGGCGACATCGAAGGCGCCGTCCGGGCCGGTATCGACGCCCGGGGCCGAGGCCTGCTCGTCTCCGCCTCCCGCTCCATCACCTACGCCGGCGACGGCCCCGACTTCGCCGCCCGGGCGCGGGAGGCGGCGATGGCGTTGCGGGACGCGGTGAACGCGGTGCGAGCCGGGCACTGAGCGGCGATCGCGATCAGGATTCGTCCCTCGGCGGAGTGCCCCGGCAGGTCGGGATCGTCTCGATCAGCACGGCCCGATCAGCCGGCTCTCGCAGCGCACGGTCTCCCAGCCGGTGCCGGGATCGTTACAGACGTAGCACCACTTCTCGTACCGTTGGCCCTGACTGCAATACGAACTGTCCTTGCGCCAATAGCAGTAGTCCATCGTCGTCACTGTGCCGGCATCGACCGGTGTCGACCCTTTACTGGCCGCCAATGCCCCTCCGATCGCCGAGAGAACCGCCCTTCGATCCAGCAATCGCCGCATCGTCACTCTGCCACGATCCGTCATGATGCCTCTTCCTCGTCCTGAACCGCGATGATCGCTTCGATCACCGCCAGTCCATGCGCCAGGGGAAAACCGCCGCTCGGCTCGGTGGCCACGATGAGGGCGAACACGATCCCCTCCCGTTCCCAAAACATGGCGCCGGTCATCACGTCCCGGGGATCTCCCATGGCCAGGACGTTGACATCCCGAATCCGCACGACCTGATTGCGCGCGTCCGGCTCGACGACCACCCCGCCCAGGGACGGCGGTCCCTGGGTTAGCAACAGCGACGCCCCCGCCTCGTTCTCGAGGTAGAGGTCGAGTCCCCCGGCATCCGTCACCTCCCGGTCGACGACGCGATAGCCGAGCGGCAACGTCGCCGGCTCGACGGCGGCGAAGGCGACATCGCCGGTGTCCGGTGTGGCGTTGACCGGCACCGCCAGGGGCTGGGGATCGTCGATCCACCCCTTGATCTCGACCGCGCCGACTTGGATGAAGCTGCCGAGCGGATCATTCGCACCAGAGTCGCCCGGACGTGCCACCACAAGGATGCCGGCCAGGACGACCATCGTCAACGCCAGCACCGGTCGCCGGGGCCGGGACGGCGGGGACGAGGTCGGCTGTCGCCACTCCTCGGCCACCCGGGTGAGCAGGGCGGCCTTCAGGGCCGGGTCGATCGTGACCGGGGGCATCGCCCGGCGGACCAGGCGATCCACCTCCCGGTCGGCCGCCATCCGCTCCTGGCACGCCCTGCACCCCCAGTAGTGCCCCTCAACGCGCGCCAGGCGGTGCCCAGTGAGGTAGCCCCCGTCCAGGGCGACCAGATCCGCGCCGGTCAGGTGCCCGCCGCTCCGCTTCCGCTCCACCCATTCGGCCACCGACGCGATCATCGCCGTTCGCCCTCCTCCGCGGCCCGGTACCGCTCACGGAACGCGGCCTTTGCCCGGGTAAGCTGGCGCTCGGCCGCACCGGCGGAGACGCCGGTGATCCGGGCGATCTCGGGCGCGGTGAATCCCTCGTGGCAGTGCAACAGCAAAGCGGTCCGCAGGCGAGGACTCAATCCGACCATGGCCCGATCGAGCCCGTCGCGGTCCTCGCACGACCGGCTCCCGTCCGGGACGCGCAACGACGGGTCGCCAGGCACGAACGTGGCGCAAAGCGCCTCGAGAGACCGGGGCCGCTTCGCGGCGACCCGCTTCCGGTGATTGGTCAGGACATGGTGGGCGATCGTCAGGAGCCAGACCACGAAGGCTTCGCCATGGCGCAGGGTCCCCAGTTTCGGTAGGGCCCGGAGGAATGTCTCCTGGGTCAGATCGGCCGCCAGGTCGGGGTCCCCCGTCTCGCGGGCGAGATACGCCAGCACGCCGTCGTAGTGCCGTTCGCAGAGGCTATCAATCGCTCGTTGGTCGCCGGTCCGGGTGGCGACGAGGAGCACGCGGTCGAACGCCCACCCGGACTTGCGGTCATCTATGGCGCCGTCGACATCGTCGTCCATCAGATCACCCCCGGCACCGGACATCTCAGGCCACGTCACAAACTCCCATATCTTCTATCCTGCTGGCTCGACGACCTCACGGTCCGCGTCTACCCCGAGCCTGGCGAATGGAGGGGTCAGCGATGCACCGCTCGATGCCGTTCCATGACGATATGGCCAGATCACCGAAAACGCAATAGGGCAGGCAGGGCAGATCCAGAGCCGATCGTCGTTCACGCCGCGATGTCCGGTTTGGGGCCTCGCCGGTGTCTTTAACTCCAGGACCACCAAAACGCGACCGTGGACCGACCGGCACCGCCACGGGGGAGCGGCGCGGTCGCCTCCTCATCGAGACGGGTGGTCTGGCGACACCGGGTCCCTCGGACGGTCGAACGCTCATCCACGGAGGTTGTCACCATGCGATGTGGTCGCGATGCGCACCTGTTCCCTCGTTGGCTCTTCGTCGTCTTCGTCGTGCTCGCCCTCAACCCCGGGTTGGCGGCAAGCGCAGCGAAGAAGACCGAGGACTCGGTCCTCGTCTATCAGTCGGACGACGGGTCGTTCAGCACCTACGTCCCGAACGAGAAGAACAAACTCAGGAACAAAGACAAGGAGCAACATGACGAGACCGAGACATCGAACCCTGCCGCTTTCCCCACCGACATCGCCGTGGCCGCGATCGGGGGGACGGACTACTACGATACGGGCAACAGTATCTGGATCTATCCCCCACCGAATTACCTGGGCGGCGCCGCCGGAGCTTCACACAAAGCAAGTGTTACCTGGGATGCGGGGTGGAGCGTCAGCGCGTCGTTCTCGGGCGAAGCTCGTGCGGTCTGGATGGGCAATAGCCCTTGGAACGCGGATTGGATAGAGAACAAGATCCGCTGGTCGGTCTCGGGCCTGAACGTCTCGCTGAGTATCCCGGCGGGGGTGACCATCACTGGCTCTGGGAAGAATGCGAGCTGGAACGTGGCATATGGCCCAACGTGGCGCCTCTATAACACGTTCTCCAATGTCCGGTTCAGCGGCAGCACATTGTGGGGGGCGGCGATGGAGAACACGGGGTACTTCTATTTCCAATGGTACAGCGCATCGGTCGGGGCCTACTCGTCTTCGAGCCGGGCGTGAGCGCCGCTGCCGCTCCATCCGGGCGGTCATCCCCGATTCTTGATGGTACGCCCACCCGTCACGAGGCAGGAGGGGCCGCGAGGGCCGAGCCATCATGTCGCCATTGATGTGCTCCCGGCAGCCAGCCCGCTGAGGACCGGCGGTGGCTTATCGGGGCCACACAGGCGTCCAGATCACGCGTGTATCGCCCGCCGCTCCGTTGGCGATCGGCTCGGGGAGTATGTCATGACGGTCCGGGACATCATCGGCATCATCCGCCTCGTGGCGGTGTTTCATCTGACGGGATGCCTGGCACTCCTGACCAGCTCCCAATCCACCGACGCAATAACGATCGTTCCGATCGCCGACCTGGCGGCCGAACGCCGGTTGGACCAGGCGTGGCGATTCACGTCGGCTGACAGCGGGGGGTACGCCAGTATCTCCAACTTCGCGGGTCCACCATCGTTGGTGAACACCTCATGGAACCTGAGGATATCGTCCCAGCTGGGCTCGATGTCCTCGGCCCTGGACATCGACCAGACAGTCGCGATCCTCGAATCGATCGTCGGCGACTCGACCGCGCAGGACGAGATCAGCGAAATGCATGCCATCTGGCTGGCGACTCGGGGCCTCATCGATCTCGGCCGCGCCCCATTGATCCCGACGATCCAACGCCAACTCGAACGCCTCAGGGCCGGCGAAGGCTATGCCTTTTATCCCGGTCAACCCTTCTCCTGGGCGGCGACACTCGGGGCCGTTGAGATCCTATCGCTGGTGAACGAATCTCCCCTGCCCGGCATCCGGTCAGCGCTGCTCGCGGAGTTACCGGCGACGATGCAATCCGGTGGTGAGGGGACCAGCGAGCGAGACGCACACCTCCTGACCCTGTTGTCGCTTGCCGGTCTCGTGCTGTCGGACGAGGAACGTGCGACGCATCGTGCCGGCCTCGAGCCGTGGTTGAACGGGCTCTACGCGTCTGTGACGGCCGCTCCGTTTACCGACGGTCTGAGCGTCTGGATCGCCCATTCGTTGCGGCGCATCGCCGTTGGCATCGAACTTCCCGTGGCTGCCCCAGGCCCGGGAGCTTTCGACCGCCTCGTGACCGCGTCCGGCCAGCTCGCCTTAGCCCAAGGTCAGCAGGTACCGGACCCGCAGACGACATCGCTGGCGATCGACTTGGGATGGACGTCCTCGCCCCAATTGATCGAGTCGCTCGACCGGACCGCCGCCCCTCACGGCTGGTTCGGGATGCGTGAGGAAGCAGACCCACGCGGCACGACCTACGCTGTCCTGGTCAGCCACGCGCTCGGTCTCCACCACCGCGACGGTGCCGTGTCGACTCAGGTGGCCGAGTGACTCGCGTCGGCCGCCATACCGACGGCATCGGCAGATGCGTATGGTCCGAATCTGCCGACCCTCTTCTACGTCCTGGTAGTCGCCGATACCCTGGGCGTCGCCGTCCCCGACACTGTCCCACGCAAGATCGACGATCTCCTAAACGACCCAACTGTTCTCTCCTGGGATGCCGGTGACCTGGCTTGGCTGGCGCGAGTCGCCATGGCCGAGGACGCTTCCATACCCTCGCCGCTCGGTGATCAGATCGAGACGATTGTCGGATCACTGACGGTCGAGCGGATGTCCGATGTCGCCATCATCACGATCCTGGCCACCGCGACCAGTGATGTCGTCTCCGTGGAGCGGATCGCGAACGAGGCGTCGATGTTCCTGACCGATGCGGATCACTACCGGGACGGGTTATCGGTCCCGGTACCTGACATCCGGTCCACCGCGGTCGGATTGTCGGTGAGCCATCGCCTGCCCACGGACGGCCCGGGCGCCTCGACGGTGTTCATGGACGAGTCGGGCCCATGGTGGTATCCCCCAGGAACTCCGGAGGCGAGTGATGGGATCACGCTCGACACCATGTATCTCCACCATGTCTTGCTGGGCGGGATTCCCATCGCCAATGTGGGGGTCCTGTAATGCGTAGGGTGGGACGCCGGGATGTGTCGGTGGGTCGGGGGAGACATCGAAACGGAGATCGCCGTCTTAGAGTCGTGACGCACGCCTCGCCATGTTGGGCATGCGGGACCCCTGATCACGGCTCACCCCGTTGACGCCGTGTGGAACGGTCTACCAAGGAGACGACGATGCGACGTTTGACGGTATCGGGATTGACGATGGAGGTGCCAGGGCGCCGCCTTCTCGACGGCCTCGACCTCATGGTCGGCAAAGGAGACTGCCTCGCGGTGATGGGCCCCTCCGGCTCGGGCAAGACCTCCTTGCTCAATGCCCTCTGCGGTATCACCGTGCCAGCAGCCGGCACGGTGATACTAGACGGGACGGACTTGTCCCGCCTCAAGGCTGGTGCCCGGGCCGATTTCCGGCTCCGCCACATCGGCCTGGTGTTCCAATTCGGCGAGCTGTTGCCGGAACTCTCGGTCCTGGAGAACGTCTCGCTGCCCCTGCGCCTAGCGGGGACCAAGCGGGCCGAGGCGGAACGGCGGGCCGCCGACTGGCTTGACCGGGTCGGGCTCTCGGCCCACGCCGCCAAGCACCCCGAGGCCCTCTCCGGCGGTGAGGTCCAGCGGGCCGGTATCGCCCGGGCGCTCTGCCACGGCCCGGGCCTGGTCCTGGCCGACGAGCCGACCGGCGCCCTGGATGAGGTCAATGCCGAACTGGTCACCGGCCTGCTGGTCGAGCAGGCAAAGGCCCTGGGCGCCGCCGTCGTCATCGCTACCCACGATCTGACCGTCGCTGCCCGGGCCGACAGGGTACTCCGCCTGCGAGACGGCCAACTCGAGACCAGCGGTGAGCGCCCCCGCGTGTTGCCTCTCCTGGACACCGTGCCCGACGTTGGCGCGACGACCGAGACGACCATCGCCTCACGGCGGTCCTCGTGATCGCCCACATCGCCTGGGGTTTGGCACGCAGTCCCCGACCCGAGCATCGCTGGCGACGCATCGCCCTCCCGCTGGCAGCGATGGTCGCCCTCCTCACTGTTCAGGCGGGGATCAGCGTGCTGTACCTGATCGGTCGCGAGGCAGCGCGGGTCGAGGACCGACTCGCCTTGATTGACCCAGTTCTGGCCCCGACCGACCTCTGGGTGCAAAACGCTTATGACGATTGGCGCGGGGTCCAGTTTGGCGCGATCTGGATTGGACCGGCCGGGGACGCGCCTCCAGTCCTTCCGCCGGGGCTGGACCGGCTGCCGAAGCCGGGCGAGGCCGCCGTCTCCCCCGCGCTCGATCTCCTCATCCGTCGAGAGCCGGAACTGGCCCGACGCTACCCCAATCGCTTTGTCCTCGGCACGGAAGGACTTCGGAGCGGCGGGGAATTGCTCGTCTACCTTCGACTTCCGCCCAACCACGCGACGACCGGCAACGGACTGTTCCGGATCACCGCCTTTGGCCCCCCGGCCCCCGGGATGCCCTACTACGAACTCGGCACCAACATCTACGACATCCCAAGGCGGGAGTCGTTGATCGGCATCACCGGCTTCGTCGTGTTCCCCGCCCTGCTGGTGCTGGTCGCCGGTGTCGCGGCCGCCTCCTCGCTCCGCGACCGCCGGTTCGCCACGCTGCAAGCCATGGGCACCTCCGGGCGGACGATGCTTCGCCTGGCCGTGACCGAGACGCTGCTGCTGGCCCTCCCCGGGTTACTCGTCGCCTGGCTGGTCTGGGCGGTGGCGGCACCCCGCATGACGTGGTTGCCGTTCGTCGGCCGCACGGTCGTGCGGGGCGACCTGGCCCTGCCGCTGCCGGTGTCCCTCGTCCTCCTCGGCGGGATGACCGCGGCCACCGCACTCGCGGCCATCGCGGTCGCCGCCCTCCGCCACCGGCGTGGCGCCGCCCGGCCGCGCCCCTCGGTGGACCGGACCGCCTTATCCCTCGGCCGCGTCGTTCCGTTCGGGCTGGCGCTGGGACTCGGCCTCCTCGGTACGGTGACGGACGGGGCCACGAGCCGGCGCCTCATCTACGCGGGCCTCGCCGCCTCGATCGTCGCCGTCCCGCTCCTGATGCCCTTCGTCGTCCGGGTCATCGGGACCGAACTCCGCCGGTCCCGCTCGGTCCCCGCCCTCCTGGCCGGGCGCCAGCTCGAATGGGACACCGTCCGCGTCAGCCGGCCATTCGCCGCCTTCGGGGCACTGGTGGTCCTGGTCCTGATCGCCACCGCCTACATCGCTACATACACTCACGAGGAGCCGCCCCCCTTTCCCCGCCAGGGCCCCTCTGCCGCACTGGTGAGCTGGCGAGACGCCCGGGCCGATGACCTCGCCCGACTCGGGGCCGCACTGGGGTCCGGCTTCGTCGCGCCGCTCACCCAGGTGGTCCCCGATCCGGCGACCGGGGACGACGACCAGATGCTGTCCGAGATAGGATCACCGGCCCTCCTGGTCGGCGCCCCGTGCGAGCGGATCACCGCCGTCCTGGCGATCACTGGCTGCGGCGCCGACCGGCCATACGAACTGCCCCCGGGCGCGAGTGACCAGATCGCGGCCCTGGTACCCGGGGGGCACATGTGGACGGTCCGACTGACCGATCCGGCCTCTTTCCCCTCCGACGATCCTGACACCGGCCAGGCCCTCGTCATCTCGGCCGAACCGGCCGCCGTTCTCCACGAGCGGTTGGGCACCGCGGCGATGTTGACGCTGGTCGCGCCCTCGATCAATGACTGGCAGCTGTATGTGGACAGGCCATCCCCCCTCGCCCCATGGCTCACCGGTGCGATCCGGAGTGGGCTGTCCCTGCTCGCCCTGGCCTGCGTCGTCTCCCTGGTCGACCGTCTGCTGGCGACCCGTGAACCCCGCCGCCACCTCTTGAACCTCGGCTTGACCCCGCGCCGCTTGGCGACGTTAGATGCCTGGCTCTTCGCCGTCCCCTACGCCG
>JBBJOE010000056.1:0-11933 GCA_037721765.1 Thermomicrobiales bacterium | reverse complement strand
TCAAACGCCGTCGATGGTCGCCGCTCGAGGCTTTCCAGGACACTAGGGGCGGCCATGGACGATCGCCAGCACCGTCAACTCCTCGTTGACGTCGACCACACCCTCCACTTCCCGGGCCACGGCCTCGGCGTTCTCGGCGTCGTCGAGCGTCTCGACGGTGCCTCTGATCGTGACGACGCCTGCCCTGGTATCGGCCTGGATCACCAGGTCGGTCGTCAGGGCATCCGCCCGCAGCGCGCGCAGGACGGCGGCGCTTAGGTCGTCGTCGGCCGGAACGGTCAGGCCGCCGGTGGCGGTCGCGTCGTCCAGCGATGTCGCCTGGAACCCGCCGATGATCTCCAAACCGCCGTCTCCCCCCGGCGCCGGATCGATTCCCACGACCGGATCCGTCGGGGGCATGTAGGGGATCCCCTCGGCGGCGGACACCTGGGGATCGGTGGTCCCGATGTCGCCGGTGAAGTCGGCCTCCGGTTCGTCGGTCCTCGGACCGGTCCCGGCGACATCACCCTCCAGGCCCTGGTAGGCGACCGTGTCGGGGTCCTGATAGGCGAAGTCTCCGGACTCCTCGGCCGGGGTCGCCGAGGTGCCAGCGATCGAGTCGTCGTCGAAGACCTCGATGCTGTCGTCGATCGTCAGCCCGGCCGACTCGGCCAAGGCGGCCGCGATATCCAGGGCGGCCTGGTGGTTCTCTTCCGAATCGACCTCGCCGGCCAAGAAGAGCGTGTCCCCGTCGATCGAGGTCGCGATCGAGAGGTCCGCCGATTCCATGGTGCGGTCGAGTCGATCGAGGATGGTGGTTCGGTCGTTGGTCGTGCTCATCTCGTTCCCCTGGTTCCTCGTCGTCAGTCCGATCGGCATCCCTATAGTTGAGGAAGGGCCAGGACCGTGTCCGGCCAATGGCGTCTTGCGACGCCAAGCAGGAACCGTTCCCCCCGGGTCGTCCCGGGCGCGTGCTACCCTCTACGGATGCCGAGGGAGGCCGAGGAGCGTGACGGGTGAGCGAACGCCAGGGAGACCGGGGAGACCAGCGGGATTGGCTACGCGGCGTTCCGCCGGACAGCCGGGTGTTGCCGGTCGGGCGCCGGGCGGCTATCCCCGAGATGCCGGACCAGTACCGCTACTCGCTGCCCGATCTCGAGCGGGAGACGGGCATGCCCGGTCGCCGGATTCGCTACTATATCAGCCAGGGCCTGCTCGCCCCCGCCTATGGCCGGGGCCCGTCCGCTACCTACGACGCGGGTCACCTGCTGCGCCTTCGCCTCATCGATCACCTCAAGGGCCAGCGGCTCACGCTTCCCCAGATCAAGGAGCGATTGGCCGACCTCTCGGATGAGGACATGGCCACCTTGCTCGGGGTCCACACCAGGCCCGTCGAAGCGACCTGGCGGCGGATCACGATCGATCCCCGGTTCGAGATCCTGGCGATCGCCCCCGAGGGAGACCGGCCGGACCCGTCGTTCGAGGCCGCCGTCGAGGCGATCGTCACCTACGCCCGGTCGGTCTTCGACCGGGACGGGAGCCGCCCGTGAGCGACCACCATCCCGACCACGGCGACGGTGGCACGCGAGGCGAACCACCCGCTCACGCCACCTCCACCGCGGACCGCCCGTTCGCCCCCGTTCCCAGCGACCTCCTCTGGGTCCCGGATCATGACGACGGCAGTGGCTGGGCCGATGTCGACTGGGCCAGCGCGGCGGCCGGCAGCCGCTATCACTACCGGCACGGCGCCCCCTGGGCCGAGGCCGACGCCGCCCGGCCGTCCTTCTACCGGGTCGTCACCCGGCTGGAATCCGAGACGCTGCGCCCGCACGAGAATAGTTATATCGTCTCCCGGGGTCGCCTGGCCGACCTCCTGGCCGAGGTCGCCCTGGCGGGCGGCGCCGAGGTCCTCTGGCACGTGGAGGCCTGCCCCTCACCGCCGGCCGAGAGCCGCGCCGGGGAGCACGGTGATGCCTGAAGACGCGCGTTGGCTGGGTCTTTCCGGGGTCCCGTCCGCGTGGCCGGGGCCCGTCTCGTGGCGCCCGGCCCCAGCCCCGGCGGCGCGTCGCTGATGCCTAGTCCCGGCTCGCGTCGCTACGACCGGCCCACCTCCCGTGGCCCGAGGGCGGAACCCATCCACGGCCTCCTCCACGAGGCGCCGCCGGGCAGCGTCCACGGCACGGTGGTGAGGGCGTTCGGCAAGTACTTCGAGGTCGCTCCCGACTCCGAGGCCGAGGTCCCGACGCTGCTCTGCACCGTGCGGGGAACCCTGAGACGGGACCGCCGCAAGACGGACCTCGTCGCCGTCGGTGACCGGGTCGCCTATACCGACCAGCCGGGCGGCGAGGGGCAGATCGAGTGGGTCGCCCCCCGAACCCGTGTCCTGGCCCGCCTGGCCCGGCAGACGCGCGACGTCGAGCAGGTGATCCTGGCCAACCCCGACCAGGTCCTGTTCGTCTTTGCCATCCGCCAGCCGGACCCGCACCGCCGGATGCTGGACCGGTTCCTGATCCTGGCCGAGTCGCAGGGCATCCCGGTGGTGATCGGCATCAACAAGGTCGATCTCGCCGGGGAGACCCCCGTCGCGCGACGAGAGAACGTCGACGCGATCTTCGCCGACTACCGGGCCGTCTACCCGCTGATCGAACTCAGCGTCGCGGCCGGGATCGGGCTGGACGCCCTGCGGGAGGCTCTCGACGGGAAGATCACCGTCGTCGCCGGGCCGTCCGGTGTCGGCAAGTCCAGCGTCCTCAACGCCCTCGACCCCTCGGGCGAGCGCCAGGTCGGGATCATCTCCGACGCGACGGGAAAGGGACGCCATACCACCACGGCGACCCGCCTCTACCGCCTCGGCGACGACACCTACGTCGCCGATACCCCTGGCATCCGCTCCCTGGCGATGACGGGCGTTCCCCCCGAGATGTTGGACGACTGCTTCCCGGAGTTTCGGCCCTACCGGGGCGAGTGCTTCTATCAGGACTGCACCCACGTCCACGAACCCGACTGCGCGGTCCGGGACGCCGTCGTGGCCGGGATCATTCCCGCCGAGCGGCACGCAAGCTACGCCGCCTTACGCCGCGGTGAGTCGCTGGAGTGACCGGACGCCAGATCGCGGTCGGGACGAAGGGTCAGCGCGAGATCGTCAACACGTCTCCGACGGAGTAGGCATAGGCGTGCTCGTCCACCCATGGGCGTCCCTCCCCGAAGCGCGTCGAACGGAAAGGCGTGAGGTCGACCAGCCGCGCGGATCCACCCGTGATCCACTCGGCCAGGCAGATGCCGATCGCCGGCGCGGTCTTGAACGACGTCCCGCTGTCGCCGGTCATCACCCAGAGTCCCTCGACCTCCGGAATCTGATCGATGATCGGGTGGCCGTCCGGGCTCTGCATGATCATCCCGGCCCAGCCGCCCCGCATCGTCGCCGTGGCGAAGGCGGGGAACCGGGCCGCCAGAGCCGCCCGGGCCACCGCGACGTACTCGGGATCGGCCGTCTCCCCATGGTCGTCCGGGTCCGCGACCCGGCCGCCGCGCTCGACGCCGATCAGGGTCGAGGCAGTCCCCTCCGGCCGGAACCACGATCGCTGAGTGGTGTCGATGACCACCCGGTGCCGCCGGCCGGCGGGCACCACCGCCGGCCAGCGGAATACCGCCACCTGGATCCGGCGGGGCACGAGCCCCAGGTCGATGCCGAGCGGGGTCAGCAGGCGGTCCGCCCACGGGCCGGCCGCGACCACCACCGCACCGGTGACGATCGTGCCACCCGCCGTTTGGACGCCCGTGACCCGGCCCCGCTCGGTCAGGACCCCGAGGACCGGGGTGTGGGTGAGGAGGGTCCCGCCCGCCCGGACGAAGCCAGAGGCAAATCCGTAGGCGGTCGCCACGGGGTCGGCAAAGCCGGAACGTGCCTCGAAGGCTGCCACGGTGATATCGTCGGTTCGCATCAGGGGTTCGATCTCGCGCAGGTCGTCCGGCGTCACGACCCGGGTGTCGATGCCGGCGGCCTGTTGGGCGGCGACGTTGGCCCGTAGGTGCGTCTCGTCGTCCGGCCCGACCACCTGAAGGAACCCGGTCGCTTCGAACCCGGGCGACCCGGCGCCGACCTCCGCCTCCCAGTCCCGGAACACCCTCAGGCTCTCCCGGGTCAGGGCGGTCTCCGCCGCGTTGGTGTAGTGAGCGCGGACCAGGGCGCCGGACTTTCCAGTCGCCCCGGCCCCCAGGTCAGCGCGCTCCAGCACCACCACGTCGCGAACCCCGTGCCGGGTCAGTTGAAAGGCGGTCGAGAGCCCGATGACCCCGCCACCGATCACCACCACCTCGGCCGTGCGGGGCACGTCGCCGCCCGGCCCGCCCCGGGAACTCTCGCCTTCGGGCATGCTCGGTCTCTCCGTGACGTCAGCGTGCGAAGGAGCAAACGATCGTCCGGCCCGGATCGTAACACCCTCGCCAGGGCGGCGCGGGACGGGACCGACACGCTCGCGGCGACATTCCGCTCTCGATCATGGTGCGGGCTCTTCGGCCCCCTGCCGGACGCCCTCAAGCCAGGTGTCGAATCGCCGGCCGAGGCGCTCGCGGTTATCGACCCAGTAGTTCCAGTTCTCGACGAATTGCACGGCCAGGTGGGACTCGGCGGTCGGCAGGCCGTCGCGCTCGGCGGGGGTGAGCAGGGCCAGCGCCTCCCGGTTGACGGGACCGAACGGGATGAGGCGGCTGAAGTTCGCGGTCGGCACGGCCCTGGTCGCGTAGTTGACCAGGCTCATCGCCACGTCGGCGTTTGGGGCCCCGGCGGGGACGACCCAGGAATCCCCGGAAAGCATCCCCCCCGCCCAGGAGATCCCGATCTGGCCCCGGGCATCGGGCAGTGTGGTCCGGACGTTCCAGGCGCTGGCCAACCCCACCTCGCCATTGACCACCAACTCCACCGGTTGCTTGCTGTCCTCGTACCAGACCGCGACGCTGGGGGCAATCCGGCGCAGGCTGACGAATGCCCGCTCGACGTCGAGCGGGTACAGGTCGGCGAGGGCGACGCCGTCGGCGATCAGAGCGAACTCCAGGGTCCCGGCGGGGAAACGCCGCAGCGAGCGCCCGGGCAGGCCGACCCCGGGGTCCCAGACATCGGCCCAGGTCAGCCCGGGCGAGGTCGCGCCGGCCGGGCCGATGATCACGGTCGAGAAGAAGTCGGCCCCGACGCCATACTGCATCACGATCCCGGTCTCCGAGAACAGGACCGAGTCGTCGACCACCGAGTAGTCGATCGGTCGCAGGTAGCCGTCCCTGGCCAGCGGCAGCACGTCCTCGGTCGGCAGGCAGACGAGGTCCCATTGGACCGCCTCGTCGTCGACCTGGCGGCGCAATTCCCCGAGCACCGTCGTGTCCTGGGCGATCGATGCCCCCGTCGCGACCTGGAACGGGCCGAAGTAGGCGTCGGCCTGAGCTTGTTGGTAGTCGCCCCCCTGCGACGCCACGGTCAGCGACCGGCCCTGCCACCGGGAAGGGTCGAGGTATCCGGCCACCGGTGAGGCCAGAGGCGGCAGGGCCAGGGTGACCTCGGGTTCCGGCGACGACGTCGGGGGGGATCCTCCTCCCGGTTCGTCGCCGCCGCAGCCCACGAGGGCCCCGGCGACCAGTCCGGTCGCGGCGGAGACCAGGCCCCGCCGCGACAATCGCCGGCCCAACCCACGCGCGGGGGCGAGCCGGGGGCGATCTCCTCGTCTCTCGTCAGACACCGAGCAACCAATCATTGAACGCCGCCTGGCCCGTCACCAGGTTATCGGCCCACCACCGGTTGTCGATCTTCACCAACCGTTCCTGGTGCTCCGGCCCCGTCGGCAGGGTGGCGGCGAGGGCCGCGTCCATCTCGTCGAACGCGGCCGTCCCGACCGGTCCCACGCCGCAGGCCCCGGCGAGCGCGGCCTGGACCGCGGGTTGGGTCGCAAAGCCGACGAAGTCCTCGGCGACCTCGATCGCCCTCCCGCCCGCGGGCATCACCCAGGCATTGGTCGTCACCAACCCTCCCTCCCATGACCAATCGATCGGGTACCCGTCGCTGACGGCCAACCAGGCGTGGTGACTCCAGGCGCTGGCGTAGTCGGTCCGCCCCCAGGCTAACCACTCGATCGGCTGGGAGGTCGCCTCCCACCACCTGTTCACGATCCGGCCGCTTATGGCCCGGAGGCGGTCGATGGCACGGGCGATGTCGAGCGGGTAGAGGTCCGCCGGGTCCACCCCGTCCGAGAGAAGCGCGATCTCGAAGGTCCCGATCGCCCCCTTCTTCAGGGCCCGGTTGCCCGGGAACGTCGTGCGGTCCCACCAGGCGGGCCAGCCCACGGGATGGGTGGCGACGGCGGGCCCGGAGGCGAAGGCGTTCACCATCGCGATGGCGTAGGCCGGGATCGCGGTCCGGCTCGTCTCGAACAGGTCCACCTCGCTCCCGACGGAGGCCGAGAAGCTGAAAGGCTCCAGGTACGTCGCGGCATTGTCCTGCCGTGTCCAGATGCCTTCGACGCAGGCGACGTCCACGTAGGGTCTGCCCTCGTCGACCCCGGTCGTCAGCCGCTCGTAGTCGGTCTCCACGAACTCGACGGCGCACCCCGTCACATCGGCGAAGGGGGCGGCCACGACCCGTTCGAGGGCCGACCGGATGGCTGGGTCCGCCTCGGCGACCCGCAGCGTCCACCCGTCCCACGTGCCGGGGACCAACACGCCGGTGGCATCGGCCGGGGGAGTGGCCCCGCGCCCGACGGGCGGGAGCGTGGGGATGGTCCGCCGCGAGGCCTCTCCGCACCCCGCCAGCGACGCGGCGAGTCCGAGGCCACCCAGTCGCAGCGCGGCGCGTCGTGACCACCGTGGAGTCGAGCGTGGCGATGGCGGGGCGGTGTAGGCCATGGCGAGGGCTCGTTACTCCTTGGTACGTGAGGACGTGGGCCGGACGGCCGCGTCAAGTGTGCCACGACCGTCCCGGCCCGGCGCGCACCGATTGGACCCCCGGGACCGCCGGGCGAGGTTCGGGTATGATGTCATCGCTGGACCTGGTTGCAGCGCCGGCACGGCGACGTGAGGAGAGGGCATCGTGGACGTCTACAACATCTACATGGACGAGTCGCCGGCGGCAGAGGGCCTCGATGGCGAAGCGGGGGTCGAAGTCGAGTTCCGTGTCGTCCCGAACAGCTCGGACGATGGCGACCCCGAGAACAACGCCGTCCTGGCCGGACTGGACCTGGTCGACCTCATCAACTTGCGCGATGTGTTGATGCAGGAGATCGACAATGCCGCCCTCTCCGCGCTGGAGGCCCAGCTCGGCACGATGGACGACGAAGAGTTGATGCCCTAGCGACGACGAGGGACCACGCTTCCGGGCGTCGCCTGTCCCATCCGGACCGTTGGCCCGGATCGGTGACGTGTGACCCCCGGTCGCGACCCAGATTCCGGTCGGCCCCGGAAACGCACAAGGCTGATCATACCCCGCGGAGGCACGATGACGGACCGGCGGTAACAACACGGACCTAGCCGTGGGCGTATCGCGCCCGTCGCTCAGGGTGGGGAAGGACTCCTTCTCCGCCCGGGAAGTCAGTGTCATGGTTTCCGCCAGTGATCTCACCGTCCGCTTCGGCGGCCGGCTCATCCTCGATGCCGTCTCGTTCTCACTCGCCCCCGGTAGCCGGGCCGGAATCGTCGGCCCCAACGGCTCGGGCAAGACCACGCTCCTCTCGGCCCTCGCCGGCGCGATCCGCCCCGATCGCGGCGCGGTCAGCCTGCCGCCGGGGACGAGGGTAGGCTCCCTGGCCCAAGGAGCGTTGCCCGATGACGACCGGTCTCTCGGAGACCTCCTCGACACGGCGACGGGTGGTTTGATCAGGGCCCGCCGGGCCTTGGACGAGGCGATCACCGGCCTCGCCGCGCCTGACGGGGATCCCACCGACGGCGAACGACGGATGGGTGCCTACGACCTCGCGCTGGCCGGCTTGGAAGCGCGGGGTGGATTTCTCGCCCTCGATGACCTCGACGTGCTCCTCGCCCGGTTCGGTCTGGCCGGCCGTGACATGGCGATCCCGATCGGGTCACTCTCCGGCGGCGAGAAGACGAGGGCCGCCCTCGCCGCCTTGCTGCTCACCCGCCCAGATGTCCTCCTGCTGGACGAACCGACCAACCACCTCGATATCGACGGTCTGAGCTGGCTGGAGGGGTTCTTGGCCACCTATGCCGGGACGGTCATCGTCGTGTCCCACGACCGGGCCTTCCTCGACCGGGTCGTCACCATCACCCTGGCGATCGACCCGGCCACGGGGCAGGTGACGCGCTCGGCCGGTGGGTATGGCGACCTGCTGGCCGAGCGGGGGCGCTTGGCCGGCGAGCGGGCCTCGGCCTACCGGCGCCAGCTGGGGGAGATCGCCCGCGTCGAGCGGGACGTGGCGACCCTGGCCGGGCGCGCCGCGTCCCGCGAACGAGAATCCCAGAACGATTTCCAGCGGGCGCGGACCAAGAAGATCGCCCGCACGGCGAAGGTGCGGGAGCGCCGCCTGGAGCGGCAGCTCGACGCCGGGGAACGGATCGAGAAGCCGTCGTTGGAGTGGGGACTCGCCCTGGATTTCGGCGCCGCGCCGGAGAGCAGCCGGGTCGTCGCCCGGCTCGACGGCGTCGGGGTGACGCTGGGGGGAAGGCCAATCCTCGACGATGTCTCGCTCCAGATCGACTATCGCGATCGGCTCGCCGTGACCGGGCCCAACGGGAGCGGAAAGTCGACGCTGTTGCGCCTGATCGCCGGCGAGCTCGACCCGGACCGGGGAACCGTTGTCCTTGGTCCGAGCGTCGTCGTTGGCCACTTCACCCAAGAACATGCCGGGGTCGACCCCTCCCGGACCGTGCTGTCCCAGGCGCTCGGCGCGGCCGCCTCGTCGGAATCCGAGACGCGGACGTTCCTCCACCGGTTCCTCTTCGGTGGCGAGATGGTCCACCAGGTCGCTGGGTCCCTCTCCTTCGGCGAACGGGCCCGGTTGGCGCTGGCGCTGCTGGTGCTGCGCGGCGCGAACCTCCTCCTCATGGACGAGCCGCTCAACCACCTGGACATCCCCGCCCGGGAGCAATTCGAGCGGGCCCTGGCCTCCTACGACGGCACCCTGGTCCTGGTCTCCCATGACCGGGCTGCGATCGACCGGGTCGCGACCCGATCAGTGGTCGTCGGCAACGGACGCGTCCGGCCCGGCTGAACGCCGCTCTCGGATGGACGAACGGACGGCGGTGCGGTGATCTCAACATCATCAAGAACGGTCGTCCGGTCGTCCGAGCCGTGGGTAGTATCGACGATTGCTCGGCGATCGTGCGGACGGAACCATGTCTGGGTGGCCATGTGAGAATGACGGTCGCCGTGGGGCTGTCGAGATGTGCGGCCAGGCGAGTTGCTTCCGCGCCAGCGAGGGCGGCCGACGCGTTCCGGCAATGCGTGGTGCGCGGGGCGATCAGTTCCGGCAAAGCGGTGGCCCTCGTCACCACGGCGTCCGGCCCGTCGTTGCGCGAGGCGGACCGTTCATGTTCACATATTGCCGAAACAAGGTGAGCGGGAGAGTTGCAACCGGCCAGGCCCACTTCTCTTGTGCGCATAAGCTATCTTGTCCGCAATTGCTTCGATGGTCAGGGGTGCCGGCCATCGCGACATAACGGCTCCGGTACGATACGGAGTAAGCCCCGAGCAATGAACGACCCTACACCGCTGCGGCTCGTCGTGACGATCGGTGCGCTCACGGCGACTCGATCTTGCCCCCGGAACGCCATTTCCCTAGCGTGGTCCCGGGTGTACGACGATCCGATACATGGAGGTCTCGACCGTGCGTCGGCAGGTTCGGCGACGACCCACCGGGCGGCTCGCGATTGGTTGGGGTCGCGACACATCAGACCGGATTGGAGACCGACCCCAGATGACCGACGGATACCGGCCGATCGCGGACTACGGCGTGATCGGCAACATGCGGACGGCGGCCCTCGTCAGCCGAGACGGCAGCATCGATTGGTTATGTCTTCCCCATTTTGACCACCCCGCCTTCTTTTGCAAGATCCTGGATGAGGCAAAAGGTGGTTTCTGGTCCATTCGTCCCGAGGCCGAGATCGTCTCGACCTCGCGGCGTTACCGGCCCGGCTCGGCCGTCCTGGAGACCACGTTTACCACCCCCGGGGGACGCCTCCGCCTGACCGACGTAATGCCGCTGATCGCGTCGCCGGACGCCGTCTCCTCCCTCGCGCCGCCCGATCGGGTCCGCGTGATCCGGATGGTCGAGGCCCTGGACGGGCCGGTGACGGTCGCCTCGCGAGCCCGGTTCGGCTTCGACTTCGCGGCGACCGCGGCCCAGGTCGAGATCCGGCCGGGGTCGGGAGCGACCATCGGCGACGGTGCCGGACGGGTGTACGGGCTCCGATGGTCGGGGTCGCTGTCGGTAGAAGCCGACGGTGTCGTCCACGGTCTCCTGACGGTCCAACCAGGGGAACCGGCCATCGGGATCCTCACCGGGTCCGACGAAGCAATGGACTTGGACCCCGGTATCGAGGACGACGCGGCAGCCGATATCGAGGCGACCGACCGGATGTGGTCGGCCTGGTCCGCCGGGCTCCACATCACCGGTCCGTATCGCCTGGACTTGCTCCGCTCCGCCCTGACCCTGAAACTGCTCACCTTCCGCCCGACAGGGGCCATCGTCGCGGCGGCGACGACGTCGCTGCCCGAGGCGATCGGCTCGGGCCGCAACTGGGACTATCGCTACTGCTGGCTGCGGGACGCCACGTTCACCCTCTACGCCCTGCTGTTGGTGGGGGACGTCGCCTCGGCCGACGCCTTCTGGGGATGGGTCGAGCGCATCTGCACGGCGGACGGGCCGGAGTCGCTGCAGATCATGTACGGCCTGCACGGCGAGAAGCGATTGACCGAGCGAACTCTCGATCACCTCTCGGGGTATCGCGACTCCCGGCCGGTCCGCGTCGGCAACGGCGCCTGGGACCAGCGCCAGATCGACGTCTACGGCGAGTTGATCGACGGGTTCTGGTTCTACCACCACTGGATGCGATCCAATGGGCGGCCCCTGGCGGTCCGGGATGATGTCTGGCGCCTGATCTGCCAGACCGCCGATCTTATCTGCGGGATCTGGAGAGAGACCGACCGGGGTATCTGGGAGGTCCGTGGCGAACCGCGCCACTTCGTGTATTCGAAGGTGATGTCCTGGGTCGGTCTGGACCGGGCGATCGAGTTCGCGGCCCTGCATGAGCCCGGGCGGGACACCTCTCGCTGGGAACGGGAACGGGACGCGATCCGGGCCGACGTGATGGAGCATGGCTGGAGCGAGACCGCGGGTGCCTTCACGATGGCCTATGGGACCGACGAATTGGACGCCGCGAACCTGAGGATGCCACTGGTGGGATTCCTGCCCGCGACCGACCCGAAGATGGCGTCGACGGTCGACGCGATCCGGGCCGGCCTCGGCACGGGAGGGCTGGTCCTGCGCTACCGGGCTGAAGATGGTCTGGAAGGCGGCGAGGGCGCCTTCTCGATCTGCACCTTCTGGCTGGTCGATTGCCTGACCGCCATGGGGCGGACCGACGAAGCCCGGGAGATCTTCGACCGGATGCTCGGCTACGCGAACGATCTCGGGCTGTACGCCGAACAGGTCGACCCCGGCACCGGGGCCGCGCTGGGCAACTTCCCCCAGGCATTCACCCATCTCGCCCTGATCGACGCGGGGATCGACCTCTCCGCCGCCATCGCCTGCGACATCGTCATCCGCGGGGACATGCCGACCCGGGCGACGCGGGCCAGGGCCGGGCTCGACCTCACCGGCGCGGGGTCGACGCCCGTGCCGGGATGACGACCGTCTTGTCCCGGCGGTGGCGATCGGCTAGGACGGATCACATCTCCTTTCGCCGGGACGGGTCGGGAGGAGATCCCGAGACACCGATCGCCGGACGTCACCCCTCGTCCATGC
>JBBJOE010000371.1:0-3188 GCA_037721765.1 Thermomicrobiales bacterium | reverse complement strand
CCGACTCCCGACTCCCGACTCCCGACTCCCGACTCCCGACTCCCGACTCCCGACTGCTAGACTCCGCTCACCGCCGCCACGTTTCCCAATGGAAGGTACGACCCGGACCATGACAGACGCTCGCCCTCCAGATCGCGACACCTATTACCTGACGGCCGCCATCGACTACCCCAATGGCGCCCCCCACATCGGCCACTCCCTGGAGAAGGTCGGCGCCGATACCATGCGCCGCTACCAGCGCCTCCGGGGCCGTGATGCTCGCCTGACGATGGGGCTCGACGAGAACAGCCAGCACGTCGTCACCGCCGCCGGGCGCAACGGCGTCGACGCCCTCGTCTGGACCGACCAGATGGAGACGGCCTTCCGGGCCGCCTGGGCGTCCCTGGGGGTCGAGCCGGACGCCCTGATCCGCACCAATGGCGACCCCCGCCACGCCGAGGCCTCCCGCGAGTTGTATCGCCGGGCCCAGGCCGCGGGCGACATCTACCGCTCCACCTACTCCGGCTGGTATTGCCCGAATTGCAACGCCTATTACACCGATGAGGACCTTGTCGCCGGCCGCTGCCCGCTGCACCCTAGCATCGTGCCCGAGTGGCTGGAAGAGGAGAACGACTTCTTCGCCCTCGGCAAGTACGGTGACCGCCTCTTGGCCCACATCGGGGCCAACCCCGACTTCATCCTGCCCCGGCCCCGTGCCGCCGAGGTCGTCGCCACCCTCCGCTCCGGCCTGCGCGACTTCTCCGTCTCCCGCGCCGTCAAGCCGGGTCGCGAGCCCTGGGGCATCCCCGTCCCCGGCGACGACAGCCAGGTGATCTATGTCTGGTTCGACGCCCTGACGGCCTATCTCACCGGGATCGGCTTCCCCGACGATCCGGGCTACGAGCGGTACTGGCCCGCCGACGCCCAGGTCATCGGCAAGGACATCACCCGCTTCCACTGCCTCTATTGGCCCGCGATGCTGCTCTCGGCAGGGCTCCCCCTCCCGCGGCACATCGTCGTCCATGGCTTCCTCACGGCCGAGGGCCAGCGCATCTCGACCACCACCGGCAACGTCATCGACCCGGTCGCGGTCACCGCCGAGTTCGGCACCGATCCCGTCCGTTACTACCTGCTACGCGATGTGTCATTCGCCTCCGACGGCGACTTCTCCCGTTCCAACCTGATCCGCCGCCACAACGACGACCTCGCCAACGACCTCGGGAATTTGCTCAACCGCGTCGTCACGATGACCGGCCGCTACCGGGGCGGCACCGTGCCGGAGGCTTCGGAGGAGACCGAGGCCGAGACCGACCTCCGCGCCGTCGCCGCCGCCGCCCGCCTGGCGGCCGAGGACGCCTTCGACGCCTGGACCCTCGACCGGGCGATCGACGGTATCTGGACCCTGGTCCGGCGCACCAACCAGTACCTCGAAGGGCGCGAGCCCTGGAAACTGGCCAAGGACCCGGCCAACGCCGCCGCCCTCGACACCACCCTCGCCTCCGCCGCCGAGGCGATGCGCCTGATCGCGATCTACCTCGCCCCTGCCATGCCGGGCACGGCCGACCGGATGATGGCCCAACTGGGCCTGCCGCCCGTCGCGGACGGCGATTGGGCCACCCTGGGCACCTGGGGCGCCGCCCGGGTCAGCCGGGTCGTCCCCGACGGCCCCCTGTTCCCCCGGATCGAGACCGAGAACGTCACCGCCACCGGGACGGTGTCGTGAGGCTGACGAGCGGCCGGAGCGCTGGTGGCGCCGGCGCCGGACCCCGATGGGCGATCTCGACTCTCCCCATGTCGCCGGCCGGTCCCGGCTAGTCCACCACGCGCGATGGGCACGACGCGCCAGAGACGCGCGGTGGGTCACCGGCATGGCGCGCGGGGTGACCGGGCCGCGGGGACGATCGGGGAGGGGCGCGGGGGTCCAAGACCGTCGCCACCCGGAGGGAGCGACTGCCGGTCACCGGGTCGCGGTGGGTCCGGATCAGGAGCGGGGGTCGGCCAGATCCTGGGGAGGGTCCCCGATCCCGATGAAGGAGTAGATGACCGCGTCGCCGAGGTCGTGGCGCCGCGTCAGCAACAGTTCCCCCTGATCGCCGCCGGCCGTGGTCAGGATCGCCAGGCCCCCCTCGACCAGATAATCTGTCTCGGCCCGGGGCGCCAACATGCCGCGCCAGGGGGTCCCGGCGGGACCGGTCCCGGTCGTGGCGTAGCGGACCGGGTGGGCGTGCCCCGCCACGTGGATGACCCCGTCGTCGTGCCGCTTGAACCCTGCCGTCGGGTGGCGGGCGGGAACGTGGGATGAGGGATCATCCGGGAGGGCGTGGGTGCTTGGCATCGGTCGGTCCTTCGTCGACGGGCGGGGCGATAGCCCTCGCCGGCGGGACGCGAGACCATCGTCTCTTCACGGTACCAAGGATACGCCACGAGGCCCGGCATGGCGTCGGGGCTGGGTCCCGCCTCATGAAGATCGGGACGTTTGGGCTATCTGGGGGGTTCACCTTCTCCCGTGCCCGTCTGTCCGTCCCGTCCGCCCCCGTGGTTCGGGCGGGCGAGTTCGGGACGGGGGCGCCCGGCGACGATCCGGGGAGACGTACTCGGCGGGACAGGACCACCGGGGCCCCCGCGGGCCCGGGGCCCGTGCGACAATCACGAATAACGCTCGAACCCCGGCGCGTGGGCGCCAGGTGACGGCCGCGTCCAGCGGCCGTCACCGATACACACCGGCGAGCCCGGAGACCCGAGGAGACTCTCGTTTGGATGCGATGCGGCAGATGACCTACGACGACCAGACGACCGACCCGCTGACCCTCGATGTCGATGCCCTGATCGTGCCGGTCGTCCGGCGAGACGGGACCGCCGACCTCGTCGCCCCGGCCCTCGTTTCCGGGGCCGACGCCGCCTTCGCCGGGGCGATCGCGTCGCTGGTCGCCGACGCCCGGTTCGGGGCCAAGGCCGGCGATGTCCTCCGGACACCCACCCTCGGCCGCATCCCGGCCCGCTACCTCGTCCTCGCCGGGATCGGCGATCAGGCGACGGCGACCGCCGACTCCCACCGCCGCGCGATGGCCCCCGCCTCCCGCTCGGCCCGCGAGGTCGGCGCCCGCTCGCTCGGCATCGCCCTGCCCGCCCCCGGTCCGGGCCTCGACCCGGCCGCGACCCTCGCCGCCGTGGCCGAGGGCGTCTCCCTCGCCACCTACCGTTTCACCACC
>JBBJOE010000370.1:0-3209 GCA_037721765.1 Thermomicrobiales bacterium | reverse complement strand
GCGGAGATCGGCCGGGTCGACGCGGTCGCCGACGCGCAGGTCACGGCGGTGCGCCGAGAGGTCGGCCGGTGAGAGGACGGGTCGGGCCAGCGCGGGGACCGAGGTGACGATCACGGCGGCGTCGTCCCCGACGCCGCCGAGGCGGTCGAGGAGGGCGACGCGGCGGGCGCTGACCACGCGGTCCAACGGGAGTGGCTCGTAGGGGAACGCTTCGGGGGCGGGCCAGTCCACGACCTGGGCGGAATCCGGTAGCCACGACCGGATGGTCGCCGCGAGGTCGGCGGCGCGGTCCTCCCGGGAGGCGAGGACGAGGATCGGACCCCGGTGGACGCCGCGGATCGCGGCGACCAGGGCGGGGCGGGCGGCGGCCGGAATGTCATGGAGATGACGAGAGGCACCGGCCGCGAGATCGGCGGCCAACGATCCAAACGCGGCAGAATCGGCCACCAGGGGCGTGATGTGGGTCAAGGACACGGGCGACCTCCGACGGGCCACGCGGGGCGGCCGGTGTCTCGGACGGGGCACGGATATCGTGCCGGGCAACGCGAACGGCCGCGAACGGCGTTCGCGGCTCCCTCGGGGCACCAGTCTAGCACGCTCGTTCGCCTGCCCGGCAGGCGCCTTGATCGCCGCGCGACCATCCGCGAAGATAGGCCGCCCACCGGGAATCCGGACCGTGACACCCCGTCCGCCGCCTCTCCGTCCGGGCTCTACGAGGCCGGACGGTGGGATCAGGCGAACGACGTCACGGGTTCGGATCACCGGGCGGGGAGAGTCGTTGCGCCTGGGCCGGACGATGGGGCGTGGTGTCCGCGGGTGTGGGGTCGCTGGCGAGGGGAGGGCCGGTATGCCGAGTCGGGTCACGGTCGTGGCATCGGCCCTCGCCGTCCTCGGCGGAATTGTTCTGACCCTGGCGATCTATCGGCAGATGGACCTCCGCGCCGCGCCGCCGATCGTGATCCAGGACCCGCTCGTCGATGTCGAGATCATCGTCGCGGTCGATGGGGCGGTGGCGTCCCCGGGCGTCGTGGCGGTGGCGGCCGGCGCCCGGTGGGGGGATGCTATCGCGGCGGCGGGCGGAGCGTTGCCCTCGGCGGACATGACCACGGTCAACCAAGCCCAACGCCTGGTGGATGGGGACCGGGTGATCATCCCCGCCCGCGCCCCGGTGGGCATGGTGGGCACAGTCACGGTTGGGGCCGAGGACCGACCGGCCCCGGACGCGACGGAGGACGCGGTCGCCGTCGTTCCGACCGCGCCGGCGGGAGCGCGTCCGACGGCGACGCCTGGAACCGCCGTGGTGGCCATAGGGGACCGGCTCGATGTCAACGTTGCCACGGCGGCCGAGTTGGAGGCCCTGCCGGAGATCGGGTCGGTGCTGGCGGGACGGATCGTCGAGCACAGGGAGCGGGTCGGGCGGTTCGCCTCGGTCGACGACTTGGCCCAGGTCGAGGGCATCTCCGACCGGATCATCGAGGTGCTCCGGCCGCTGGTCACGGTCTGAGCGTGGGTGCCCTGGCGGTGAGCGGCGCGGTGGTCTTGGCGCTTTGGGCCGGGCCTCCGGCGGTCGCGGGGATCGCGGTGTTGGCGGTCGCCTGGCTGGTGTCGGCGGCGGGTCGGCCCGGGGTGCGCGGGCGGGGAGCCGGGGCCGTGTTCCTGGTGGGCGTGTGCCTGCTCGTCGCCTGGCGTCAACCCGAAGGGCCATCGACGGCGGGGACCCTAACAAGCGGCTGGGGCTCATACGAGGCCGTGGTCGAATCAGGGGTCGAATCAGGAGGGGATGGGCAGCGGTTCGTGGTGCGGATCGTTGGACACTGGGATAGCGCCGGCCGCGCCGTCCCGGTCAGATCGGTCAACGTGATGGTCACTGCCCCGCGTCTTCCCATCGTCCGAGGAGGGGATCGGGTCCGTCTCCGTGGCGATATGACGGTCCGGCGGGACCTCGCGAGCGCGTCCTTCGCATCGTATCTCGGGTCTCGTCAGATCGCCGGGACCCTGCGCGCCCACTGGCGCTCCGAGCGCCAGCCACCCCTCATCGTTCTCGCCGAAGGGTCGGACTGGTCCCGGGCAGTCGATGAGGCGCGCCTGGCCATGGTCGCCGTGCTCCGCTCGGGGTCGCCTGGTGAGTCTGGGGCGTTGTTGGCGGGATTGGTCACCGGGGACGATGCGGGGCTCTCGGCCGAGCGGCGGGACGCGTTCCGGCGGGCGGGTCTGAGCCACATCACCGCGATCAGCGGCAGCAATGTCGCCCTGCTGGTGGCGATCCTGCTCGGGCGGCGGGGCTTCTCCCGGCGGCGGCGCCATTGGGCGTTCCTCTCCGTCGCGGTGTTGCTGATCTGGACCTACGCGGTCGTCGTCCGGCTCGACCCGCCCGTGGTCAGGGCGGCGATCGTGGCGACCGCCGGCGCGGTAGCCCTCCGCCTCGGCCGGCGGCCCGACGGGATGACCCTCACCGGGCTCGCCGCCGCCGGGACGGTCGTCCTGGTGCCGGCCTGGCTGGTGAGCCTGTCGTTCCTGCTGTCGTTCGCCGCCGCGATCGTGCTGATCCTGTCCGCGGACGAGGGGGAGGACCGGGGATTCGGGCAGACGATCGTGTCAACCCTGCGGGCCGTGGTCGCCGTCAACCTGGCCACGATCCCGATCCTCCTCTCGTCGGACCTCGGGATCTCGGTCACTGGGGTGCTGGCGAATCTCGTGTTGGGACCGCTCGCGGCTGTCGCCTTCGCGCTCGGCTTCGTCGCGGCTTGCGCCGGTCTGGTCGTGCCCGCCCTGGGCGAGGCCATGGCGATCCCGGCCGGGTGGTTCGCGCACGCGGTCATCGCGGGCGCCGACGTGTTCGGCGACCGGCGATTCGCCTACTCCGTCTGGCGACAGTCCGACGTTACCATCTGGGTCGCGTTCTGCCTCGTCCTCGGGACTGTCTGGCTCTCCGGCTGGGAGGGTCGGAGTGTCCGGATCGCGGTGCGACATGTCCCGCGGCCGGGTCGTGACCGGGTTTCGCGAGATGCCGGATGAGAGAGGTCGGAGCGGGTGGGCGGTCACCCGGGCGCGCATGAGACCTGTCCGGCGAGGTGCTCCGGCGTTGACATCGGACGACCCCGGGCGGTATCGTTCGGGACGTTGCCCCTATAGTCTAGCGGCCTAGGACGTCACCCTTTCAAGGTGAAGATCGCGGGTTCGAATCCCGCTGGGGGTACCGCTCACGGTGA
>JBBJOE010000369.1:0-3223 GCA_037721765.1 Thermomicrobiales bacterium | reverse complement strand
CGGGAGATCGCCGAGACCGCGCTGCTGACCCACGCCCAGGAGATCGACCTCGCCCAGCGGGTCGAGGCCGGGGAACTGGAGGCGACGCAGCAGTTCGTCCGGGCCAACCTGCGGCTGGTGGTCTCGATCGCCAAGCGGTATGTGAACCGCGGCCTGACCCTGCTCGATCTGATCCAGGAGGGCAACATCGGCCTGATGCGGGCCGTCCAGAAGTATGACTGGCGGAAGGGCTTCCGGTTCAGCACCTACGCGACCTGGTGGATCCGTCAGGCCATCACCCGGGCGATCGCCGACCAGAGCCGGACGATCCGCTTGCCGGTCCACATGGGCGACTCGATCTCCCGCTACCGCAAGACGCTGAACCTGCTGGCCCAGAACCTGGGTCGCCAGCCGACCCCGGAAGAGGTCGCCGAGGCGATGGAGGTCCAGCCGGAGAAGATCCAGCAGATCGTCCAGGCCGCCCAGCGGACCATCTCCCTGGAGACGCCGATCGGCAACGAGGAGGACACCAGCCTCGGCGACCTGATCGCCGACGAGGTGTCCGAGACCCCGTACGAGGCGGCCAGCGAGTCGATGCTGAAGCGGGACGTCAACGCCGCGCTGGACACCCTGACCGCGCGCGAGAAGCTGGTCCTGCAACTGCGCTTCGGCCTGGGCGCCGGCCACCAGCACACCCTGGCCGAGGTCGGCGAGCAGCTCCAGATCAGCCGGGAGCGGGTCCGCCAGATCGAGAACGAGGCCCTGCAGAAGCTCCGCCGCCTCGACGGCGAGCGCCTCTTCGCCTACCACCAGGAGCTGTAGGGCTCCCGGCGGACGAGCAGAGACCAACCGGACGATAGGAAACGGGGGAGTGGCCAGCGGGCCGCCCCCCGTTTCGTCGTGCCCGGTGGCGTATGCTCGTCTGAATGCCGGAACCGTGTCAGCCCAACCGGCCGAGCGCCAACGCCCAGGCGCCATCACAGGTGACCGAGATGACGTAGCGGCCTCCGGCGACGGTCAGCACCTCTGACCCCTCGTAGGGCGGGACGCCGATGAGCGACGAGAATACGAACTCGTCGCCGTCGAGCCGCTGGATCTCCAGGGTGAAGATGAAGCCGCCGTCGCAGGTCGCCTCCAGCCGATACGACCCGGCGGCGAGGTCGAAGGGGTCGGTGGCCGTGGGCCCGGTGCCCGAGAAGGTGGTGCCGCCCGCGGACGATCCGCCCGGGTCATTCCCGTCGTTGCTGGTATCGATGACGTCGCCGTTGTCCCCATCGCCCTCATCGTCTCCGGCTTCCAGCGTCGCCACGCGGTCGTCGACGTCGCCCAGCGCGTCGTCCAGGTCCGCGATCTCGTCGGCCTGGTCGGCGACGGTCGTTTCCAGGTCGTCGAGGCGACCGTTGACGTCGCCCTGGGTGGTGATGCGGAGCGGGGTGGCGGCCAGTGTCAGGCTGATGATGGCGACCAGGACGCTGGTCATTGACATGGTGGCGGTGGAACGGCGGGACATGGGCTCGTCTCCTCTGTTGGCCACGCCGGGCGTGGGTACGGATGCCGCGTCGGCGCGCCGGACCCGTCATCTCCAGGCGCCATGCCCGGCAGTGTCCCCGATCGATCGCGGTTGGGAAAGGCACGCGCGATCGGCAGCGGACCCGTGGCAGGTGTGAACGGCGTCATCCCGGTGGAACGGGGAGACGATCGGCACCGGGTCTCCCCCGGGTATGCCGCGCCCGTCCGTCTGCTCATTCCCGAGCCGCGAACTCGCACCTCCGGGTGTGGTCACGAGACCCCGGCGACCGTGCGATCATCGCCGGACTAGATTTCGATCCCGGGGGAGAATCGCCAATGCGCTTGCCGCGATCGCTGCTCGTCCTCGTCGCCCTGGCCCTCGGCGGCGTGGCGATCGTCGCCGCGACCACGATGAACACGCCCGCCGGGACCGATATCGCCTGCCCGGTCCGGTCGGCCACCGTCGTCCTGGACCCCGGTCACGGCGGCGAGGACTCGGGCGCCGTCAACGGCAACCTGCGCGAGAGCGACCTGACCCTCGACATCGCCGAACGGACGGCCGCGCTGCTGATGGATGCGGGGCAGAGCGTGGCGTTGACCCGCGAGGACGACACCTTCCTCACCAACAGCGAGCGGGGGTACATCGCCAACGCCTGCCGGGCGACGGTGTTCGTCTCGATCCATCTCAACAGTTTCCCGGAACCGGAGCCGAACTACGTGATGACCTTCTGGGGCATCGATCCCAAGGACGTCGCCTTCACCCGGCACATGAACGCGGCCCTCTATCCTGCCCTGGACAGTGCTGGAACGGACCTCGGCAATGGCGAGGTCGACCAGTTCGAGACCGGCTCGCTGCTGCGGGCGACGATGCCCGGCACCCTGGTCGAGACCGTCTTCCTCTCCAACCCGGCCGAGGCCGCCCTGCTCGGCGACGGGACCGGCAAACGACAGCAGCAGATCGCCGAGGCGATCGCGGCGGGGATCGTGGCTTGGCTAGGGTGATGACATAGCGGAGGGGACATCCCCGCGACCGTGCTGATCGAGCGCCACGGCCACGCGCCGACCGACGGCCGGCCGGGTAGCGTCTCCGGTCAGCGACGCGCCCGTACTGCTCCGGACGACCTTACCCCTTGGCGCTGAACAGGATGTTCCACTCCACCAGGCGGGCCTCGGCCAACGCGCCGTCCTGGCTGTAGGGGTCGTTCTCCAGCAGCTTCCGGGCCTCGGCCTCGTCGGCCGCCCGGTAGACGATCGCCGCGCCGGAGTCGTCGGTGAACGGGCCGGACTCGTGCAGCTTGCCGGTGTCGAGCAGGTGCTGGAGGTACTCGCGGTGTCGCGGCCGTGCCGCGTCTCGCACTTCCCGGTCGCCGTAGGTGATGATGGCCATGTAGGTCGGCATCGCGCGTATCCTTTCGATGTCGGGTCGGGATCCGGTCATCGTTTTCGCTGGGGACGATCCCGGCGGTTCGGCCGCCGTGATGGGGTCGTGCCGGGGTGGGTGCCCCGACCGTTATCCTTTCCCGGTCCCTTGTCCCCCGGCGACCGCTACCGTAGTCTATCGTCATCTCCCCGCGTCCGAACGTGGCATCTCCCGGCTGCCCCATTGCCCTGACCGCACCCCCGCGTGACCCGCGCCCGGGGGACCTACCCGACGAGGGGGTGACCCGGTGACGAGTGACGAGACCACGACCACGACCGTCAGCGACCCGGTCGAGGACGCCGCCGATGACCGCGC
>JBBJOE010000055.1:0-12079 GCA_037721765.1 Thermomicrobiales bacterium | reverse complement strand
TGCCGTGGCGGTACGGACCCCCACAGGGCCGTCAGGTCCATTTTCCGACCGGCGCGGGTCTCGTCGAGGGTGAACCGGTACCGGTCGGTGTCGCCCCCCTCGCCGGCGGTGCCCAACCGGCCGCCGACCGTCGCCCCATCAGGGCCGAGGGCCAGGCTCATGGCCGTGCCGGCGGTGTCGTTGGGTTCGTCTTCCAGCTCCGGGGAACGGGTCGTCCCGGGGGTCGCGGAGAGGGAGTAGGGGAGGGTCGTGCCGTCTGACGTGACGAGATAGAGGAGATAGCGTCCGGCGGCGAGGCCGAGGTCGGGCACCGAGAGGATGCCGTCCGGGGCCACGGCGCGGTAGAGGATGGGGACCTGGTCTTCCGTCGAGACCTGGAGGAAAGCACCAGTGCCGACACCCGCGCGGAACGTTAGGTCCCAATGGGAGGCGGCGTCCGCCTCGTCCAGCTCCCAAGCGTACCAGTCGGCCGACCCGGCCCGATCGCCGGAGAGGGCGAAGGCGCCAGTCAGCTCGGTCGCCGTAGCGGCGTCGTCGTTCGGCTCCACATCGCCCGGGTTCGGGGTGACGGCGCTGGGGGCGATGGTCAGCCTGTAGGTGCCGGCGCCGCTGGTCGCGACGCCGATGAGATAGTCACCGGCTGGCCAGTAGAGCCCGGTCAGGCTGGCCTCCCGTCCGGCGCCGCCGCCGGCCTTGAGCAGGAGTTCGGGGACCGTCCCCTCCGCCGCGGCCGGGTCGATCGGGTAGACGTTGACGCTGACGGCCTGGCCGGGGATGCCAGTGGCGGAGATGTCCCAGGCCAGGGCCGCCCCGGCCTCGTCCAGCGTCCAGCGGACCACGTCCTGGTCCGGGCCGGTGTTGTCCCCGGCCACGCAGGCGGTCGTCGCCGGCAGCCGCATCGCGTCCGGCGGCTGGTCGTTCGGCTCCATCTCGGGGATGCAGTCGGACGCCGCTGTTGGAGTACCCGGTGTCTGAGCGACGATCGCCACCGGAACGAGGAGCGGCATGACCGGCAGCAGCACGGCGACGAGGACCATTCGAACGACTCGACGGACGCCGTTCGAGTGCATGGCACCGGAAGGTGACCGCCCGGTATCCAATTGGCATTGGGACATCCTGGCCGACCTCCGAGAGGACACTCCGTCCACTGTCAAACCGTGGCCCAGCGTCCTTTTCACCTTGTCACCCGGTGACGAGCTAGGGGCGGTCCACGCTTGAATGCGCGAAGGACTATTGGCATCCGACCAGTGGTCCCAGGAGTCCACCCGCAAGCGCTCCCGTACCGCCTCCCAAGGCCAGGACGGCCGACACCTTCGCGGCAGTCGTTGCCGTAGGGTTTGACGCAGCGTCGTAAGCCGCGGCCACGGCGCCGCCGTAGGCCAGGACGGAGCCGAGTAACCCGACGAAGGCGATGGCGCAACCGAGCGAGCGAAATTTCGACAGGGGCCCGTACAGGAAATTGACGACCCGCTGCGCGTACTCGACGAGCGTCGCGCCCTGGCCGGTCTCGAACTGGTCACGGACGGTGCCCGTCACCGGGTCGACCAGCCACCAGCCGATCGCCGGGGTGCCGTCGAGATCGACCGGCCGTTCAGGGACGATGACGATCAAGCCGGCAGCACCTGCCATCTGGAGAAGCGACACGATCTCCGGTGACACGTTCGCTGGCAAACGCCTGCTGGCAGATTCGTCCGGCAGGATGGTGAGGACCTCGACGCCTTGCCGGTCGGCCTCTTCGAAGACTCGCCCGACCCCGCGCTCCACGGCAGGGAGGGCGGACCCACCGAGATCGGCAACCCATGACCCATCGAGGACCGCCCGTTCGGCAACGTGACTGAGGACGCCAGCGAGCATCCCGGGATGCCCCGCCATGGGACGATCGGCGACGGGGGCGAACCCGAACGCCCGGTGGACCAGATCGATGCCGAGGACGAAATCGGGATCACCATCGTCGGCACCGGACACGCCGATCGTGACGGCGGTGATGTTCGGTGCATGGGGATAGAGCGTCGTCCCGCGCGGGATGAGATGATCCACGAGGAAACTGTCCAGCAAGGACTGGTAGCCGACACCGAGGAGCGAGAGATCGGCCATCAGGTCATCGACCTGGAACTCCTGCTGGACCGCGATCGCCGCCGGTACCCGCGCTCCCCCGATCGAGAGGATGGTCACACCCAGCAAGGGTTGGAACGTCGAACCGACCCCTTCGATCTCGACGAGTGCCGCTGGCTCGACATCCTCCGCCACGACCTGGCCGGTGGCCCGCCTGGCGGCGCCGATCCGGTCGAAGATGGTCCGGCTGACGGTGATGGGATCGGTGCCCGGGGAGACGATGTCGTATTCGAGCCATTCCGCCAGCGCGTCGATACCTGCCGTCGATTCGCCGAGGGCGTCGACTAACCCCGGTGCAGAGTTCACTCGGATCGGCTGATCGATGACAACGTCGGGTCCGATCAACAGGCTCGGGTAGAGCGTCGCGGTGCCTGTGATCGCTTCGACGATTGCGAGCCCCGAAGCTTTGAAGGCGTCGGGATGGACGTGGGCGAAGGCGATGGGGAGCCCAAGCAAATCCTGGCTCGGCGCCTCGTGCGTGAGGAGGTCGCGTCGCGAGATGGTTTCGCCGGTCGATTCCTCGACGACGACACGCATTCGGACCATATGCTGCCACTCCTGCGGCAGTATGTCCAACGTTTCCGTCGCCGCAGCGATCACCGTGCCAGGTTCCGTGCCTGACAGGGTGGGGTCGAGATCGATCCAGAGGGAGCCATCAGCATACTGGAGCCAGACGTGGCGTTGTCGCTCCAGCGCGGGGAGGTCGAAGGATGGCTCCGGCAGGACGATCGACGCCGCTTCCAGCGCGGTGGAGATGACGTTCAGTCCATCTTCGAACCGACGTTCGGCGGCGGTCGTCATCGTGGTGTAGGTCGACCCCATAAGATCCAACGCCGCTTGGCTTTCCGGCGTCAGGGTGACCGGCTCGGGGGTCTCGACGATGAATGACTCGACATGGGGGCGGGCAACGTTCAACCTGGCCGTCGCTTCGTCCACGCGGGAGCCATCTACCAAGGTGGCCGCGATGGTCCCGTCAATCTCGCCCACCACGAATCGCGTGACGACTTTGCTCTCCTCCAGCAGGGCTGCCAACAAGAGCGCTTTGTCGGCCGAGTTGGCCGCGAGTCCCCAGAGGGCTCCCTTCGCGCCACGCAGGATGCCCGGATACGACTCGTACCGGACGTCGTCGGCGACGAACCGGAAGAGTTTCGTGATGTCGTATTCGAGATCGAACGCCTTCTGCTCGACGGACGGTCCACCGGGGGGACGTGACGGGACAGGAGTGCTCTCCTGGGCCGCCGTCAGGCCACGCCGACCGGCCGGGACGAACGCCATCGCGGCCGTCCCGAGGCCCATGGCCCGGAAGAGATCGCGCCGGGAAAGCGTGAAGTTGGCAGAACTGGCGGTGCGGGACCGGGGTAGGCGAGGGGTGGGGTACATACTGGCCTCCCATCGGGTGGCAGTAGCGGATGATCGCGACGGACCATGGACCCGGGACCCTGGGTGGCGGACGTGACCCGACCCTGTTCCGGTGCGGGAGCAGCCGGACGCATGATCGTGTGTATGGTGATACGCCCGATCATAGCAGATTCGGGATCGGGCGAAGCGTAGGTGCTGGGCAGTGGGCAGGGCAATCGCATGCTGGCCGGGTGGGGGTTGAGAAGCATGGCGGGGATGGCGAGACTGGCTCGATCGTCTCGTCGTGTCGCCGCCAAGGGCCCCGCCATGTCTGCGCCCGTCCTGACCGCCCCGGTCCCTCCGCCTTCGAGACCGCCTTCGTCGGCTGGGTCCGGGCCCCGGTGGCGACCCGGCCCACCACCGAGCCGGTGGACCCCACCACGGGGGCGCCCGGGGCTGCGGGGACGCCGGGGTAGGGTGGGGGGCCGCGGGACCGCCGATGGTGGCATGCCAAGTCCGTCGGGGTCGACGGGTACGGTGGCACTGAGACGAGATATCACTGGGTCGAGTGCGGTGCCTGGTCGGGGTGGCAGCACGGTAGGTCGTGAGCCGGAGATCAGGACCGTGGCGAGCCAGCGTCGGGCCCTGGCTCGCTGGGGCGACCGTGCGCCAAGCGGTCCCAGCCCGTGCCGATCACTTCATACGCGACGAACGCCAGAACGAACCAGAAGACGACCGACAAGATCTCGTCGAACCCCAAATTCGAAAACCTGCCGACCACCGAGGGGATCGACCGCACGACATTCACGGCGAGGACACACCCCAGGAGCAGCATGGCTCCACCGCCCAGACGATAGAGCATCCCCCGCCTCCTCCCGAGCGCCGCCCGGCCAACGACCCCAACGGGCCAGGGCGACATCATGGCGGAATCCCCGTGCCCGGGCAACAACGTCGAGGCCGGAGTGAAAACGATCCCCCGCCATGACATGCGACACCCGAGCGCGCCCGTAGTCCTGTCCCAAGGTGTTAATCCAACGATTGTCCACGAACGACCCGAACATGCCAGCATCGGTGTCATCGTGAATCGCTCTTCCCAAAGGTCGCCCCACAAACAATGCCAGGCCGTCGAAACGCTCGTCGGGGCACAATCCGCACCCGCGCGAGACACCGCGGCGATCATGCGTCATGTTGGCATCCGAAGGCTAAGACCATCGTATACATACGATGGTTCGTTCTGATCGGTGCCGGAGGGGGGATTCGAACCCCCATGGGTTGCCCCGGCGCATTTTGAGTGCGCTGCGTATGCCATTTCGCCACTCCGGCGGGGTGGGTCGGCGGACGCCGGAGCCGAGTATACAGGGCACAGGCGACGGGGGACAGGGGATGGGGATGGAGGGCGGGGCAGGTGAAAGCGGGCGTCGGGCTCGGCTATTGGAACGTGGTCCGCGCTATGCTTGGGCAACGGATGGCGTCGTGGTGGCCGGGCCGGCCGCACGGCGATGGCCGGGCTAGATAGACAGGAGGTCGGGTGGACGCGATCGGGACTCGCTCCGGGACGGAGCCAATGGCGGTGAGCAACGGGGTGGACGGTGCGACCAAAACCCTGGGAATGGGCGACGCCCACACCCGGTTTGAACGGGTCGAAGACCTCGAACGGGCCCTCCAAGGCGAGCGATACATCACCGACCGGGGCCTGGCCACCACGCTCTTCCTCACCCTCCGGCTCCAGAAGCCGCTCCTGCTCGAAGGCGAGGCCGGGGTCGGCAAGACCGAGATCGCCAAGACCCTGGCCGCCGTCCTCGATGCCCCCCTCATCCGGCTCCAGTGCTACGAGGGCCTCGACGCCAGCTCCGCCATCTATGAGTGGGACTATCCCCGCCAGATGCTCTACCTCCGGACCCTGGAGGCGACGGCCGGCGGGACCACGACCGAGGCCGCCCGGCGCGACCTGTTCAGCGAGGACTTCCTGCTCAAGCGCCCCCTGCTCCAGGCCATCGACGCCGCCCACGACCGGGCGCCCATCCTCCTCATCGACGAGGTGGACCGGGCCGACCAGGAACTGGAGGCGTTCCTCCTCGAATTGCTCTCCGACTTCCAGGTCACGGTGCCCGAACTGGGCACGATGCGGGCCGAACACGTGCCGATCGTGATCCTGACCTCGAACCGGACCCGGGAGATCCACGACGCCCTGAAGCGGCGTTGTCTCTACTACTGGATCGACTTTCCCACCATCGAGAAGGAGTTCCGCATCCTCCGGGCCCGGGTGCCAGAGGCGCCAGAAGACCTGGCCCGGCAGATCTGCGCCTTTACCCAGGGCCTGCGCGAGGTGGACCTGTTCAAGCCGCCCGGAATGGCCGAGACGATGGACTGGACCCGGGCCCTGCTGGCCCTCGGCAGTTCCGAGCTGTCGCCGGACACCGTCGAGCAGACCCTGGGCGTGATCCTGAAATACCAGGAGGACGTCGAGGCGGTCCGGGGGGAGCGGGCCAACGGCCTCGTCGCCCGCGCCGTCCGGGCGGCCGCGTCCTGATGGCTGCCGGTCTCCGCCCGGTGGAATCGGCCCGCGAGACGCTGGACCGGGTGATCGCGGGGGTCTCGGCCGATCGCGTCCGGGTCAATCTGGCCCGCTTTGGTCACGACCTGCGCGCGGCGGGCGTGCCCCTGGGCTCCGGCCAACTGATCAATCTGGTCGAGGCGCTGGCCGTCGTGGACATCTCCCGCCAGCGCGAGGTCTATTTTGCCTGCCGGACCACGACGGTGACCCGGCCCGAGCAACTTCCCGCCTTCGATGCCGCCTTCGCCCGCTTCTGGCGCGAATTGGCCGGGTCCCAGCCGCTCCCCGTCGAGGCGTTCCTGCCCGAGATGGTGGCCCCGCCGCTCGCCGGCGGCGAACCGGCCGAACCCGCGGAGCGGAGTCAGCGAGACGAGGGGGAGGGGGAGGACGGGGGAGACGATCTCCGGACCCTGCTCGCCGTCGAGGGCACCGAGGAAGACCCTGCCGACGCCGAAGCCGAGGACATCGAGGCACCACCCGAGGACGTGGTCATCTTCAGCGCCCGGGAGGCGCTCCGGGAGAAGGACTTCGCCCAATTCACCGCCGCGGAGGCGGCGGAGGCCCGCCGGATCATCGAGGGGATGACCTGGCGCCTGGGCTCCCGCGAGACGCGGCGCCGCGAGGCGGCCGTCTCGGGTCGCTTCATCGACCACCGGCGCACCCTGCGCGGTAGCATGGCTCACGGCGGCGTCCCGATCGAGCTGCGTCACCGCCGCCGCCGGGAGCGAATGCGCCCGCTGGTCCTGATCTGTGACATCTCCGGCTCGATGGACCGGTACTCCCGCCTTCTGTTGCGCTTCGTCCACGCCCTGGAACATGGCCTCGACGGGGTCGAGGTCTTCGTCTTCGGCACCCGCCTCACCCGGATCACCCGTGAGTTGCGGCGGCGCGACGTGGACCTGGCGATCCAGGATGTGGCCGGGTCGGTCGAGGACTGGGCCGGCGGGACCAGGATCGGCGAGGCGGTCAAGACCTTCAACTTCCGCTGGAGTCGCCGGGTGCTACGATCCGGCGCGACCGTGGTCCTGATCAGCGACGGCTGGGACCGGGGAGAGCCCGACCTGCTCGGTCGGGAGATGGCTCGGCTCCAACGGTCCTGCCGTCGCCTGGTCTGGCTGAACCCTCTCCTCGGAGCGCCGGGGTACCAGCCGCTCACGCAGGGAATGCGGGCCGCCCTGCCCTACACGGACCATTTCCTGCCGGTCCACAACCTGGCGAGCCTGGCGGCACTGGCCGAACTGCTCGGCTCGGTCCGGGATACGCCGCCGCTCCGGCGCCATGTGCCGGTCCCGGCGGCGAGATGGGGGTAGGGAGTGCCCGGAAGCGAGGTCCAGATGACGACTGACGACCCGACGACGACGGCGGGCCGGATTCCGGCTCTTGTCCACGTCGCCCTACGGGAGGCCATCTCTCGGGGCAAGGCGGCGGCCGTCGGCACCGTGATCGCGGGGACACCGCTCGGGGCCAAGGTCTTCGTGTCCGGGGAGACGACCGCCGGTACCCTCGGACCCGGCCTGGACCGCCACGTCCTCGCCGACGCCCGGGCGCTCCTGGACGAGGATCGCTCGGAGACGCGGGACTATGAGACCGGCTCCGGGGACCGGGCGACGGTCTTCATCCAGACCTATCCCGCCCCGTTCACGCTGGTGATCTGTGGCGCGGTCCACGTGGCCCAGGCCCTGGCGAACCTGGCCGTGCCCCTCGGCTATCGGGTGGTCGTCACCGACGCCCGGGCCACCCTGGCGACGCGGGAGCGGTTCCCCGACGTCGCGGATCTGGTCGTCGCCTGGCCGGACGAGGCCCTGCCGGCACTCGGCCTCGACCGTCGCGCCGCGATCGCGGTCTTGACCCACGACCCCAAGTTTGACGAACCGGCCCTCTCCGCCGCGCTGGCGACCGGGGCCGCCTACATCGGCGCGATCGGCAGCCGGAAGACCCACGAGGACCGGCGCGAACGCCTCCGTGAGGCGGGGATCGCCGATGACCAGATCGCCCGTATCCGGGGCCCGATCGGCCTGAACATCGGTGCCGAGACCCCGGAGGAGATGGCCGTCTCGATCCTGGCCGAGATCATCGCCGTCCGGCGGGGCCGCCCCGGCGGGATGCTGACCGGGGCCAGCGGCGCCATCCGCGGCGCCGTCATTCCCTCCGATCCGGCGTGAGTGCTCTGGGTCCTCCCATCGGGCTGGAGCCCCGTGGTGGGGACGCCCCGGCCCGATCACCCCTGGACGGCGTCTCCACCCGATCCGGCGTGTCGGGCATCGTGCTCGCCGCTGGACGATCCTCGCGGATGGGGTCACCCAAACCCCTGTTGCCGGTGGGGGGTGAGCCTTTGCTCCGGCACGTGGTCCGGGCAGCGGCGGCGTCCTGGTTGGACGAGGTGCTGGTCGTCGTCGGGTACGAAGCCGACCGGATCGGTTCGGCGATCGGGGATATGGGGCACCGGCTAATCCCCAACCCCGGCTATCTCGACGGCCAGGGGAGTTCGCTTCGGACGGGCGTGGCGGCGATCTCGCCCGGGTCGGCCGCCGTGCTGGTCCTGTTGGGCGACCAGCCCGAGGTGACGACTCCCGTGATCAACGCGGTGATCGCGGCGCACGGCGAGACCGGCGCACCGATCGTCCGTCCGTCGTATCGCGGTGTGCCGGGACACCCGGTCTTGTTCGGCCGTGGCCACCTGCCCGCCCTCCTGGCCATGTCCGGCGACGCCGGTGCCCGGGACCTGCTCCGCCGTCACGCCGCCGCGATCGTCCGGGTGGATATCGACGCGAATCCGCCGCCGGACGTCGATACCCCCGAGGCCTTCGCGGCCCTGGTCGCCCGGTGGCCCCCGGGCTGACGACGGTTCTCGGCGTGGGCGACCGCACCGCGGTCACGGCCGCCGCCGATCGTGTGAACACCTTGTGACGGCCGTACCCGGACGTGGACGCTACCCACGGGGACATCTGTGACCCCGGACCGTCGTGATCCCGCCCAGCCGGCGCGGATACGCCGGTCCCCTCGCCGGACGCTGCCCGGCACCGGGCCATCGACGTGCCGATCGCCGTCTCCGCACCTCCCCGCGGGCGTGTAGCCCGCCCCGTGACAGTTCGGGCGTGCCCGCCACGGCGAACGGGCGTTCGGGCCCTGGAAGGGGCATGATTGACATTGATGGCGATGTGACGCGACGGCACGGCGCGGGGCGGTGTAGTGCCGCCGGGGCAGGCCGGTCGGCCTGGCACCGGGGGTGCGACGACCGATCGCGTCGCGTCCGGCGGAGCGGCGTACACCGGTCGCCGGCGAGCCGATGGTCACGCGCGGGAGACGAACGATGGACAACTCACCCAGGTTACCGCTGGTGACGATCGGCATCGCGGCCGTGGCGACCCTGTTGACCGCCCTGTCGTACTTCTCCCGGGGCGGCAACGACGAAGTGGTCTTCTCCTTCAACGAGTTGGAGATCGGCCTGGTCGCCCTGGTGGTGACGCTGCTGATCTTCGCCGTCGAAGGGTATATCTCGGTGCTCTCCGAGGGGCGGCAGCTGGAACCGGGCCGCGTCGCCCCCCGCCTGACGAATCCGTTGACCGTGGCGATCATCGTCGCGTCGCTGGTGCTCTTCGCCGTCTCGATCACCCTGGGCATCGGGCTCGTCTCGGACTGGGACGTCTGGGCGATCGGCTGGCTGGCCGGGGGCGGCTGCATCCTGCTGGCCATCATCCTGGTCTTCTACAAGGAGGCCTTCGTCGGCGACGAGGCGCACTTCGACGACCGTAACGACGGGGTGCCGTGGTGATGCGAGCGCCGGTGACCGGGGTGACCGATGGACGGAGATAGGCGACACGAGGAGACGAGGCGAATGGAAGAACTCACAGACCGACGCGATCCCCGATTCTCCGGGCCGGAGGTCGACGAACATTGGATGGTCAACCGGCGCCGGGCGCTGAAGTGGCTGATCCGCGCCGGGTACGGAGCATTCGCGCTGGCCTTCGCGCTGCCGGCCCTCGCGCTCCGGGCGCTCAGTCAGCAACAGACGGAGGTGGCCTCGGGTGACGCGCTCGTCTATGCCTCCAATGCCGGTGGGCGACCGGGGGGGGAACCGGTGATGGCCAACGACCTGGCCGTCGGGGAGGGCATCCAGGCCTTCCCCCAGGGCAAGACCGACAACCAGTCCAACCTGATCGAGGTCATCCGCCTAGCCGACGGCGAGGGTGCCGAGGGATTGGTCGCCTACAGCGCGATATGCACCCATCTCGGCTGCGTGGTCTACGCCGGCTTGAACCAAGACGGCAACATCGCCTGCCCATGCCACAACAGCCAGTTCGATCCGTCCGAGGATGCCGAGGTGACCGGCGGACCCGCCGATCGCGCTCTGCCCTCGATCGAGGTCTCGGTCACCCCGGAGGGGATCATCGCCGTGGCTGGCCAGTTCTCCGGCCCGGTCGGCCCCGCGTGACGCCGGGACCCGGCCGACCCTACCCAGCGAGGACAGCATGAATACTCCTCAGCGTCCAGTCGTGCCCGGCCCGTCCATCATGCCGGCCACCGAGGCCCATCCCGGGGTTCGCCCCGCGCCGGGGGAGACGCCGCGCCAGGTCCCGCGGACCGGCGAGCGGCGCCGCGCGGCGGCACCCGAGGCGGCCAAGCGGGACGCCTCGCGGGCCGACTGGATCGACGAGCGGATCGGCGTGACCGGGCTCAACGCCAAGTACGGCCGCAAGGCGTTCCCGGTCCACACCACGTTCTTCTTGGGCGAGATGGCCTCCTTTTCGTTCATCATCCTGGTCGTCACCGGCATCTACCTGGGCCTGATCTACATCCCCTCCAGCGCCCCGGTGCTGGTCGATGGCCAGGAATTACCCGAGGCCTATGCCAGCGTCCGCCTGATCGAGTCGATCCCGGTCGCCAACTTGTTCCGCAACGTCCACCATTGGGCCGCCCACGTGATGGTCCTCTCGACGCTGCTGCACCTGATCCGCATCTTCTTCTTCGGCAGTTACCGGAAGCCGCGGGAGCTGAACTGGATCATCGGCGTGGTGATGCTGATCCTCACCCTGGTGGCCGGGTTCCTCGGCTATGCCCTGCCGTTCGACTCCTACGCCGTGACGGCCACCGGCATCGGCTACTCGATCGCCCGCTCGATCCCCTTCGTCGGCACCGTCGCGGCCGAGTTGGTCTTCGGCGGCGCCTTCCCGACCCTCGGTAGCCTGCCCCGCCTCTACACGCTGCACATCTTCGTCGTCCCGGCCCTGATCGCGCTGACGACGGCCGCCCACATCCTGCTCGTCATCAAGAACAAGCACAGCCAGCCAGGATACGCGCGCAAGCTCGCGGAGCCGGGACGGGTCCTCGGCGTCCCGGCCTGGCCCTACCAGGCCCTGCTGGCCGGCCAATTGTTCCTGCTGATGTTCGGCGCCCTGTTCATCCTCTCGGCCCTGTTCGAGATCCATCCCCTGGCGGCCTACGGACCGCCCGGCCCGGGCACCCCGGCCGTGAAGCCGGATTGGTACCTGCTCTGGGTGTACGGCTTCCTCGACATCGTTCCGGCCAGCCTGACCCTGACCACGCCGATCGGGACGATCGGGCCGCAGTTCATCGGCGGCATCGTCTTCCCGGGCATCATCTTCACGGTCATCTTCCTGGCCCCCTGGCTGGACCGCACGAACCGGGGCCGTGACGTGCCGCGCTACGAGTACCTCCAGCCCCCGGCCCAGGCACCGGTCCGGCTCACGATCGGCGTCGGCCTGCTGACCTACATCGGGATGCTCTTCGTCGCGGGCTACCACATCGAACTGGGCCTCTCCATCGCCCAGACGTGGTACCTCAGCCTGATTGTCCCCGCCGTGGTGATGGCCGCCACCTACGGCATCGCCAGGAAGCGGGACCCGGCCTGGAGCCGCCGCTTCGACCCGGCCGCCGAGGACGAAGAAGAGGAAGTTCTCTACGTCGAGGCGCCCCGGGGGGATTGAGCGGGCGTCGCTCGCGCCGGACGTGCCCACGACGAGAGCGGCCGGCGGGGTGTCCCCCCCGCCCCCCGCCCCCAGGGGGCCCCTGGCCATGGTCGGGGCGCCCCAGGGCCGCCGGGGTGTTGACATCGCC
>JBBJOE010000368.1:0-3224 GCA_037721765.1 Thermomicrobiales bacterium | reverse complement strand
GCCCAGGCGATCACGCTCTTGACCTCGGGGTGGTAGCCATCACCGTAGACGACGATGAAGTACCCCTGGCGAACCAGCTTCTGGGCCAGGCGCTGGACCTTGGTCACCAGCGGGCAGGTCGTATCGATCAGGGTCAGGTTGGCCGCCTCGGCCTCCCGGGCCAGGTGCGGGCCCATGCCGTGGGCGGTGATCGCCACCCGGCGGAAGCCGCGCGAGACCGCCTCATCGACGGAGGCCGTGCCTTCGACCCCGCGCTCCCGCAGCCGCTCGACGACCTGGGGGTTGTGGATCACGTCCCCGACCGGGGCGATCTTGTCGGCCGGGTCGGCGGCGTCGGTGATGATGTCCAGCGCCCGCCGCACGCCCCAGCAATAGCCCAACTCGTCCGCGACGACGATGCGCCGCGCGGGGAGGATACCGACCCCCGTCCCGGGGGCGGTGGTCTCGGTGCCGATGCTCTCGGTGGCGATCGTGGCAGGCGAGACGGCGGTGGCCGTGACCATGGGATTCCTCTTTCTCGTCGGTGCGTGCCAGGGGAGGGGGACGCCGGTGCCCGGGGTTCACCCCGGCGACGCCAGGCGGGGGGCGCCATCGTCGTGGGTGGCAGCCCCTCGTGGGGGCCCGCCCGCCCGCGCCGGTCCCGACGCGCGTCGCTCCCAAGTATAGTCGCTGACCCCCTTGCCGGTGGTGCCCGCGACACGTCGCCGGACGCGCCCCGGCCGGGTGATCCTTGCCCGGCCGCGACGCCCGGCCCGCGCCGCGCCAATGCGGGCAATCCCCGTGGAGTCCCTGATCAAGCTGGCCGACCGGCCGGTGTGTACCCCACGATGCGACCGGGATACCCGACCCGACGCGTTGCCCGACTCGACAGACGCTCAGCCGGGTCGAATCCCGAGGAGGTCGAGGACCTCCCCGACGCGCCGGATCTCGTGGTCCGGCTCCACCTCACCCGGCCGCCGGGGACGCCCCTGCCGGTTCACCCAGACGGCCCGGATGCCGGCCGCCGTGGCCCCGGCGATGTCGTGTTCCAGCGAATCGCCGGTGAAGAGCGTCTCGCCCGGGCTTGCCCCGCCCCGGCGCAGGGCTTCGGCGAAGATGGCGAGGTCCGGCTTCCAGACTCCGACCTCCTCCGAGACCAGGACAAAATCGACCAGCCGCTCGACCGCCAGCAGGTCGATCTTGGCGCGCTGCACTTCGGACGGGCCATTCGTTACCAGGCCGATCCGCGAGTCTCGGGTGGCCGCGGCGCGACGCAGGGCCAGCAGCGTCGCCTCGGCGTCCTCGAACAGTGCCAGCCCGTGGAATCGGTTCTCGCGGTACCACCGGATCGCCGCCCCGGCAGCGGCCGGGCCGCCCAGGCCATGCTCCCGCAGGAGATCGGGGAAATGGTCGGAGCCATGTGGATCCCGCGTCACCGAGGCGGCGGCGAGACGCTCGATGTGGTCCGGGAACTCGGGTTCGGCCGGCGGGTCACTCCTCCGCCCGCCATCCTCGCCCGTGTCGGCCCCGGCCATCTCGGCCGCCTCTGCCAGGGCATGGCTGAAGGCGAGGCGGAGCCGGAGGTCGCGGGCCGACGTGTAGTCGCAGAGGGTGTCGTCGAGGTCGAAGAGCAGCAGGCGCGGGATCCAGGCTGAAGCCGTCACCCCGCGTTCCCCCGCCGTCCCGCGCTCGCCCCGCGATACCGCCTCGCACGAGAGATCCCCTGTCCCGTGGCCCTTGCCCAGATCATCTCGCCGGATGTTCTCCCCATCTCCCCGTACCCGCACCGCGCCGGTATGCCCCCGGCGACTCGGTCGATCCGCGCCTCGTGCCATCCGCCCCGCCCGAGATCGTCCCCGTGGTGACCGGCCTTGACCTCGACGGGTGAAGGGTGCCCGTGACCATCCCGATCGCACCGTCCCGGCCACGGCGTCGACCTTGCCGGTGTCCTGATGTCATCGGGACAAACGTCCTGTCCCCAGCCACGGGGTTCTATCTATGGCAGGATGAACGCGTGCCCGGTCCTGGTACTTAATGGCTAGCCCCCATGCATACGCTGCCGGTGCACGCGACGTACGGTTCAATAGAGATGTCTCACGCGCCAGACCGTGGCTGGAGGCCGCGCGTGGACACCGTCGCGGGCGGCGGTGTAGGGGAGAGGGGGGCTTCGTGGCAGTCAACAGCGTCGATCCGTTGATCGATCAGGAGTGGACCCACGGTACGAACGAGATCGGGGGTGGCCCAGCCGCGAGGGTGGGGCAGGTGATCGATCAACTCCAGGCCGATTCGGCCCGGATGGTCGCCAACTGGGTCCTCCAGGTCGCCAACATGCCCGCCTTTCGGGCCTGGCCCGACCTGAGCCTGACCAAGCTGCAGGAGTCGATTCCCGCCTTGCTCGGCGCCACCCTCCTGGCGATGCGGAGTCCCGACCCGAGCCGGGACCCGGAGCCCCAAGCCCGGGCGATCGAGGTCGCCGAGCGCCACGGCCGGGCCCGCGCCGACGACGCTTTCCCGATCGGGGTGTTGCTCGCCGAGTTCCAGGCCATGCGGGCCGAGTTACGCCTGGCCATCCTCCGTATCGCCGACGCCGAGCCCGGCATGGTCGAGGTGGCACGGGAATTGGAAGGGCGACTGACCCAGACGCTCGACGCCGCCATCATCGCGGCGGCCGAAGGGTGGGTCGACCGGACCGCGAGCGAGGCGCGCTAGCGTCCGCCGCCCCACCCGGGTCATGCGGCACCGTCGACAGATCCGGGCAGGTTCGCCGGACTTGCCCGCCCCCACCCTGACCCGGGTGTCCCCAGCGGTCGATCGACCTCTTCACCTGGCGGCACGGCAGCGGCCGTCCGCCCCGTCACCCATCTTCATGAAGGGACCGGTAATCGCATGGCCGACCAGGTCACCATCGCCATCGTCGAGGACCAGCAAGCCATCGTCGAGTTGCTCACCGCCGTGCTGAGCGATGGCGGCTTCGCCACCGTCTCGATCGGCTCGCTGCGCGATGTCGTCGCCGAGGTCCGGGCGGCGGGGGCCGACATCGTCATCCTCGACGTGATGATGCCGGAGATGAGCGGCTGGGAGGTTCTGGACCTGCTCCGCGCCGACGCCGCCACCCGCGAGACCCCGGTGATCATCACGTCAGCCGTCTACGAGCGACCCGGTCTCCACCCGCTCCCCGAGGGCGGCCCCGTCCGCTTCCACCCCAAGCCCTTCGACATCGCCGGCCTGATCACCCTGATCCGGGA
>JBBJOE010000367.1:0-3225 GCA_037721765.1 Thermomicrobiales bacterium | reverse complement strand
TTGCCGATGACGACCAGGATCGGGTCGGCGTGTTTCACCTGCCGGGCCAGGTCGCGCTCCGCGCCGAGTTCGGGGAACATGGGGAGTTGGGCGGTCTCGGCCGCGGTGTCCCAGCCGGTCAGGGAGTTGGTCAGGTAGACGCTGGCCCGCTCGTTTGTCCGGTCCGAGAAGGGCGCGCCCAGGTCTTGCAACAGGAGCCCGATCTGGAGGTGGGCCACCACGAACGGGGCGGGCAGGAGTTCAAACCCATGCACCCGGTCGATGGCCGCCCGTTTAAGGTCCTCGCCGAGCAGCGCGTCGTCGCCGCGTTCCCGCAGGGTGCGGGCGATCCGGCGCAGGACGGCGACGAGGAAGGAGCCCGTCCCGGTACAGGGATCGAGGACATGGACCCGTGGGTCGGCCAAGCCATCCGCAATCCCGAGTTCCTGGCGGAGGACGGTATCGACCCGCTCCACCATGTAGGCCACCACCTCGGGCGGCGTGTACCAGACACCGAGCGTGCGGCGGAGGTCGGGGTCGAACGCTTCCAGGAACGGCTCGTAGAAGTACTGCACGGCCTGGTCCTGGGAAAACTGCCCGAAGAACGCCGGGCGGTCGACCCGGTTCAGGGCATCGCCGGTCCAATCCAGCACCTCGACCAGTTCGAGCGGTTCCAGGTGGGAGGGACGAGAGATGTGCTCGAAGATCGCCCGGATCACGGGGACCCGGAGCGTCCACTGCGACGTTCGCCAGTCGAAGCGGGCAGCGCTGGTGAGCGGCAGGGCCTTGCTCCACAGCACCCAGGCGGAGAAGATGCCGTAGAAGAGGGTCTGGACCAGGGTCGACCGGAAGAAGTCCTGGCCGGTCGCCCCCTGAAATTGGATCCCCAACGTCTGTTGGAGTGCATCGCGGATCGGCGCCAGCCCGGCCAGGCCGCTTTGGGCGATGCGGGCGTTGGCATCGCGGGCGTAGGAGGCGAGGAAGAAGGCGACATCTTTTGGGGCGGCCAGGGGAGCATTCCGGCGCAGGACACGGCTCAGATACTCGAAGAAACGCGCTCCGTGCCGCTCGGCGGCCGACCGGGGATCGCTCGCCGCCGCCCAGAAGGTGCGCTCGTCGGCTGCCAGCCGGTACCGTTCACCGAGCCGGGCCCGCCCCTCCGGGTCGCGGTCGACCACGACGAAGTCCCGATAGTTGGTGACGAGGACCAGTCCGTATCGTGCCAGATAGCGAGCGACCTGCTCGCTGTCGGCCACGGCGTCGATGTCATCGCTGGTGGGTTTCGCCTCGATCACGCCCCGGGCGGGCACCTGGCCCTGGAGGGGTGCCGCGTCATCCGACCCGCGCAGTTGATCGGCGGTAAATAACCCTCCGTCGGGCAGACCAGCGCCCTTGTTGGCGAGTTGGAGGACCGCCCGGACCGGGGGCCGGAGCGGCTGGCCAACGCCGTTGAGGAGATTGCTGAGCGCCGGGTAGTACGATGTCTCCGGCGTTGCCGCACCCGAGCGCCGGATGTCGCGTAACTCCCGAAGATAGTTTTCCAGAAGGTCGCTCACCCGGCACCGCTCCTGACCCGATCGAGAGGCATGCCGCATCCTACCCCGTGACGGGCGATGACCGCTGAACGGTGCTTTGCGCGGGGATGCCGGATGCCACGGGGGACCCGGACATCCTGGTCAACCGCGACTATTCCCCGGCCCGAGGAGTCCACTCATGCCCCCATCCCATACCATCCGCCCCGGGACCCTCGCCGACCTGCCCGCCGCCTACGATGTCTTCGTCCAGACCACCGCCGAGGCCGAGCGGCGGGCGGGATCGGCAGACTCCGCCAATGTCTGGCTCGACCCCGCCTTCGTCGCCGGCTACTGGGAACGGCGCCGTCCGCTCTTCGAGCACCTCACCCGGCCGGGCGGCGTCTTCTGGGTGGCCGAGCGGGACGGTGACATGGTCGGCTATGCCCGCGCCACCGCGAACGAGGGCCTGCGCGAACTCAACGAGTTCTTCGTCCTCCCCGGCCTCCAGGGCCAAGGCATCGGCGGCGAACTTCTCACCCGCGCCTTCCCCCGGGGTGGCACGGGCCGCCGGGCGATCATCGCCAGCACCGATATCAACGCCCTGAGCCGCTATCTGAAGGCCGGCGTCTATCCCCGCTTCCCGATCTACGCCCTTGCTCGCGCCCCGGAACAGGTCACCGTCGAGACCGACCTCGCCTTCACCGTCGCCCCCGCCGCCCCGGACGGTTCCGCGACGGCCGGGACCCTCTCCACCCTGCGGGCCATCGACGCCGTCGTTCTCGGCTTCGCCCGCGACGCCGACCACGTCTTCCTCGCCCGCCAGCGCCCACCGACGCTCTACCGGCGGGATGGCCGGGTCGTCGGCTACGGCTACGTCGGCCCCGACACCGGACCGATCGCCCTGCTCGACCCCGCCGATGTCCCGGCCGCCCTCGCCCAGGCCGAGTCGGCCGCCGCCGCCCGGGGCGACGCTTCCTTCGGCATCAGCGTCCCCCTCATCAACCGCCACGCCGTCGACCACCTGCTCGGCCGCGGCTACCGCCTCGACGACTTCACCATCCTGTTCATGAGCGACGAACCCTTCGGCCGATTCGACCGCTACGTCGTCTCCACCCCCGACTTCTTCGTCTGACCGCTCATCTCACGGGCCGAAGCGCCGCGCCGGGGAATCGAATCTCGCCGCGCGGGATCGCGTTGGTCGCTGCCATGGTGACCACCCACCGGGTAGGGGAGGACCTCGTGTCCTCCTGGGTCCACGGCGGGAGGCGTTGCGCGGTTCCCCGACCCGTCGCTGGACGATCGACGATCGATGTCCGGTTCCCGCCTCGCGCTAGACGTCCCGCCATGAATAGCGCGGCTCGAACCCGAGCAGTTCTCGCGCCCGGGCCAGCGAGAACGCCGTCGCCGTGCCCGGGATCGAGGAGCGGATCTCCGTCTCCGGGGCGTGGGCCCGGATCAATTCCTCGGTCGGCACGTCGCTCAGGGTATCGGCGGCCGTCACCTGGACCGGCTCGAAGCCGAGGCCGCGCGTCTCGATCGCTAGCCGGCAGAACGTCGCCGCGTCCCGGTTGTCAATGTAGCTCCACAGGGTCCGCGCCTCCTCGGCCGGCTCCATCGGCGACCGGGTCCGCCCGACGATCTCCCCCGGCGTCGCCACCCAGGGGAACCGCATCGCCACCACCTGCATCCCCGTCCGGCGGTGGAACATCTCCCCCGTCCGCTCGTCCACCTC
>JBBJOE010000366.1:0-3233 GCA_037721765.1 Thermomicrobiales bacterium | reverse complement strand
GGGATGCTGGTCATCACCCACGCCGACGCCGACCACATCGGCGGTACCCACGCCGCCCGGGGTCTGTTCCCGAACCTGATGCTGGCCTGCCACCATGACGACCTGCATTGGGCCAGCGACCCGGCGGTGCTGACCGCGGAGCGGTACGACGGGTTCACCCCCTACGGCCTCCGGTATGAGCGGGAGACCTTCGACCGGCTGGCGAGCTGGATGGGGCCGGCCGAGCCGATCGACACGATCCTCCGGGCGGGCGAACGCCTGCCGCTGGGGAACGCCGACCTGACCGTCCATCACGTGCCGGGGCACTCCCCCGGGCACATCTGCCTGCACGAGGCGGGTCGGGACTACGCCCTGATCGGCGACGCCGTCTTCGGCCGCAGCCAGATCGACACCGGCGGCGGCTGGCTGGCCGCGCCGCCCTACGACGATGTGATGGCCTACCGGGCCTCGATCGCGACCCTGCGGCGGCTGGCACCGGAGCTGATGCTCGGCTGCCACTACCCGCCGATGCGCGGTGACGAGGTGACGGACTTCCTCGACGCCAGCGAGGCCTGGGTCGACGACGCGGCGACCTTCACCGCCGACCTGCTGGCCGGGGCCCGGGAGCCGGTCAGCCTGGCCCGGGCGATCGAGGCCGCCAACCCGGTCCTCGGTCCCTACGCCAACCCGGGCGAGTTGCGCTGGGCCATGCGGGCGCACCTGGAGGCGATGGTCGCGGACCGGACCGCCCGCCACGTCGATCGGGACGGGGTCATCGCCTGGGAGGCGGTGGGGTAGGGGCCGGGCCGCTCGACGGCGTGGTCTCGGGATGGGCACGTCGAATGTGGATGGGCGAGGCTGGCCGCTGCCGGTCACCATGATGGGTGTCCACGTCCGGACGGACGCCCGCCGCGGCGAGGGGCGTCCCCACGACGGGCGGTGCGGCCTCAGCGTCACGGGTCCCGGATGATCTCTTCATTCAATTCGGCCCACTCGGCCGCATGACAACGCCCGCCGCACACGGCACGGGGCCGTGTGCGGCGGGTGTTCCTCCCGGCTATCCGGACGGTTACGCGCCCGCTTGGTCAGCGGCGTCGGGGGCCGCGGACTCGGCGGGCGCCGCCGGTGACGCGGGCCGCTGCTCCTGGGCACTGGACCAGGCGTCCCAGAGGCCGTAGGTGTAGAGGGCGCCCCAGGCGGCGACCAGCAGCGGGCGGGGGTGGCGCGGGCCGAGGCGGACGCCGGGCAGGCCGACGATGTCGCGGGGGAGCCAGGTGGCCATGCCGCTGGCGGTGCTGAGGATGAGACCGGCGGCGGCGAAGGCGGCGGCCTTGCCGCGCTGGCCGTTGTAGTACTGGCCGGCACCCTCGTTCAGGAGCGAGAGACCCAGGGCGGCGTAGCGGGGGGGCAGGGCGGCGAGGGCGCCCTTCGCCGCCTGGGCGACCTGGCCGGTGGGGTCAGGACCGGTCACGGTGCCGGTGATCGGGTTCGAGCGGACGGCCTCGACCCCGGCGGCGAGCTTCTCCTTGGCGGTGTCCGTCCCGGCGGCGAGCTTCTCCTTCGCCGCGTCGGTGCCGGAGGCCAGCGAGGTCAGGGTCGAGCGGGCCGCTTCCGTCCCGGAGGCGACGGTCGAGCGCGCGGACCCGGTCCCCGAGGCCAGCGTCGAGCGGGCGCTCTCGACCGCGCCGGCGGCCCGGCTGGCGAGCCCGCCCGATTCACTCCCCGGCTCCTCGGAACCCGGCCCGGCGTCGCCCGCACCGGTGCTGGCCCCAGTATCCGCATGTGATTCTGCCGGGTCCGTCGAGGCACCGCCACTCTCGTTCGCGTCCATGACGTGGGCGGTGGAGGGGTCGCCGCTGGCGGTCTCGGTCCCGGCGGCAGGAGGGACCATCCCCGCCGTGTCGGCCGGCGGGCTCGCGCCGCCCAGGGGCGGGGGAGGGGTCGAGGACTCCCGCGAGGGATCCCCGAGGACGCCCTGGCCGGTGATCGGGGCGGGCGGTTTGGTCCCGCCCCGCTCCGGCGCCGGACGGCCGGCACCGGGCTGACCGCTGCCGGGCTGGCCCTTCGGCGTGGCGCGGCTGGCCTGGCGGCTGGCGGTGAAGCCCCGCTCGCCGGTCGAGGTGAAGTCGGGGGAGCCGGTCGCCGCCTCGGGGGAGCGACGCGCCTCGCGGCCGCTGGCCCCTCCCGGGCGATCCGACCCGGCGCCCGTGGCGGGAGACCCGGCCGCGCCGGCGCCGGGGGAACTGGCGCTGGCCCCGACGATCGGCCCGGACTGGCCGGGGGCGAGGTCGGAGGGGCGGGGCAGGGTGGCGGGGGAGACGCCCGCCTCGCGGAGGGCGGCCATGGCGTCGCCGCCGACCGACCCACCGGTGGGAGGGTCGTCCAGTTCTGTCTCCGGCGCGACCCCGGCCTCGCGCGGCGAGACGGCCGCGGCCGGATCGGGAAGGCGCGGCGCGGCGGGGGACGGCACCGGCATGTCCTCGGGCGCGAGGCGGGCGGCCGGACCGGACCCCGTCGCCGGGGCAGATGCGGTCGACGGGCCAGCGGACGAGCCCCCGGTCGCTCCCTGGGTCGCGGCCAGGCCGGTCGAGGCCGCCCCGGATGATCCGGGCGCCGGCGACGCGGCGCCCGCGGCGGTCTCGGGGGCCGGGCGGCCGATGGCGTCGATCGCGGAGCGGGCGGCGGAGCGGGCCTCATCGGTGAGGATGCCGCCGGAGATGGTCTCGGCGGACGACCCGGCATCGGTCCCGGAGCGGGTCCCCGCCTCGTCGCGGCCGACGGGACTATCGCGGAATCCGGCCGGGATGGCGTCGGCGTCATAGGAGTCCCCGCCGCGCCAGGTGTCGCCCTGGGCATCCTGCCAGGCTTGGACCGGGACGATCGCCAGGACCTCGTCGATCGACGCGTAGCGCCCCTCGGTGACGTATTGGCCGATCACGTTGCGCAGCGCCTCGTCGTCCTCGACGGCGAGGACAAGTTCTTCCTTGGTGACCCCGGCCGACCAGTCGAGGCCCGCCAGGTGATCGTTGAGCCAGCCGAGCATGTCCTTGGTATCCATCGTGTGCCTCTCTTCGCGGACTCCCGCGTGGTGTGGGGCCGTTCCACCTGGGCGGCGGCCCGGTGGTTCCTGGTCGGTACCGCCGGTCACGGTACCGCCGGTCACGGTACCGCCGGTCACGGTACCGCCGGTCACGGTAGGGCCGGTCACGGTAGGGCCGGTCACGGTAGGGCCGGTCACGGTAGGGCCGGTCACG
>JBBJOE010000365.1:0-3240 GCA_037721765.1 Thermomicrobiales bacterium | reverse complement strand
GGCAGCCTCGACGACGCCGAGCGCGTCGTGATGATGAGCCATTCGTCCCTCGGGTCCAACATCCTGCAAGATGCCCGCAGTGCCGAGCTGCAACCGCTGGTCCCGTTGATCCGGCACCATCACGAGTGGGTGAACGGGACCGGCTACCCCGATCGTCTCCGGGAGGCGCAAATCCCGATCGGGGCGGCGATCATCGCCGTCGCCGACGCCTATGACACCATGGCGACCGATCGACCCTACCGCCAGCGGCGGCCCGAGCCGGAGGTCATCGCCGAGTTGGTCCGGTGCCGGGGCACCCAATTTCGCCGCGATATCGTCGATGTCTTCATCCAACTCCTGCGCAAGGACACCACCTATCTGGTACCCAGCGTCGAGGCCTTGGCACCGTCGGTCTGGGAAGGCGACCGGTCCGCTGTCCCGGCACCCGGCACGTCCTACCCCGGCCAACTCGGCGACACCCGCGCCCTCGCGCTCCTCGTCGAACTCGCCGGGGTGACGGGCACCATCGCCGATCTCCCCACCCTGCTGATGGAGATCACGGCGCTGATCCAACGCCACATGAACTACGACGAGCTGATGCTGATGCTGACCGACAAGAAGACGGGCGACTTGACCTTGGCCTCGCACGCGTCGGCCAACGAGTCGTCCTCACTCCTCGGGTACCGGGTCCCCGACGGGGTCGGCGTCTGCGCCGAGGTGATTCGGAGCGGCGAACTCCGCAACATCCCCGATGTCTCCCTGGAACCCACCTACTACTCAGACTGGGACGACTGGGGTGGGTCCGAACTCGTGATCCCACTCGCGGTCGAGGGTCGCCGGATCGGGGTGATCAACGTCGAGTCGGCCCGGATTGCCGCCTTCACCGTCGCCGACGAGGCCGTCCTGACCGCCATCGCGGGCCAAGTCGCCGCCGCGATCCACGTCGCCCAACTCCACGACGAGGCGAAGCGAGCCGCCACGACCGACGGTCTGACGGGCGTCCTCAACCACCGGGCCTTCTACGAAGCCCTCGAACGGGCGATCGTCGCCCACGTCGCCGTCACCGTGATCATCTTCGATGTCGAGGGGCTGAAGGCGGTCAACGATTTCGCCGGGCACCTGGCCGGGGATGACTTCCTCCGCCTCGTCGCCTCGACGATCGCCGAGAATGTCCGGGCCGACGACAGTGTCGCCCGGTATGGCGGTGACGAGTTCGGGGTCGTGATGGCCAACACCACCGACGACGAAGCCGCGCGGATCGCGGACCGTATCCGACAACAGTTGTCTTCCCGCCAGGATTCCGGACCCGGTGCGACCAGACCGATCGCCAGCGTCCGATACGGCATCGCCACCGGCTCGCGCCAGTCCTCGACGCCGTCCGAACTCGTCGGGATCGCCGACGCGCGTCTCTACGCCATGCGCGACCGGCTGGGGTCAGACAGGTCGTCGGTACGCGAGGACTACCGGGTCCCTACACCGGGACCCGTCCATCGTGCCCTCGACGCCCGGACGGTGCCCTTTCCCCCGCCGGGGCCGACTACCCGAGATTGAGCAACAGCGCCGCCCCCGCCGTCCCCGTCACCGGCCAGGGCCGCACCGCCCGCGACAGGGCACCGAGGTGGTGAGGGTCCGCCAGCCACCGCTGGGCCAGCCTCTCGGCCCGCAGCCAGGGGAGGATCGCCCGGCTCGTTTCCCGGGCATAACGACGCAGGGCCTCGTCCGAGCCCGACACCCTGGCCTCCGCGACGGCCCGCCCCGCCGCCTCGCCGCTGACCAGCGCAAACGCGATCCCCGCCCCGGTCATCGGTCCGACGAAGCCCGCCGCCTCGCCGGCCACCACCGCCGCTCGCGCCGCCAGCCGCCGTCTCCGCGGGCCGAGGTCCAATGGCCATGTCCGCGCCGGCCCGGACGGCTCGGCAGCGGCTAGCCAGCGGGCCACTGGCGAGCCGGGATCATGGACGAACCGGTCGTAGAGATCGCGCAGGTGCTCCCCGCCGTCGTCATCGCGCCCGACCAGGGTCCCGACACCGACGTTTGCCCTTCCTCCCGGGAGGGGAAAGACCCAGCCATACCCGGGCAGGACCCAGTCGTTCAAGGTGAATACGATCCGGTCCGGCGGGGCGCTCACCCCGTCGAAGTAGCCCCGGCGGGCGATCCCCCGGGGAGGCTCGGCCAGTGTCTCCGACACCTCCGGGGCCAGATCTGCCGCGAGCCGGCATCCGTAGCCCCCGGCGAGCACGACCGCCCCCGCGACGAGCTTCACAGTCCCGGCGGACCCCTGACCCGTCACGACCCTGCCGCCAGCCGCCCCGTCCCACGGACCGACTGACCGGACGTGCAACCGCGCCGGCGAAGCTCCGGCCCGGGTCGCGGCCTCGACCAGGGCCGCGTCGAACACCCGCCGCGGCACCACCCTGCCGTCGATCCCGCGCAACAGGCGGCGACCGATCGGTCCGCCGGGCGCTAGGTCCAACTCCCCTTCGTCCCCGACCACGACCGCGCCCCCGAGGGAGGCGTAGGGTGACAGGGTCTCCTCGGCGATGCCCAATGTCCTGGCCCGCGACAGGGCCCGGGCGCCGACCAGATCGCCGCACGGCTTGTCCCGGGGAAACTCGGCCCGGTCGCAGAGCGTCACCTCCCGGCCCAGTCGTGCCAACGCGATCGCCGCGGCGCTCCCGGCCGGCCCGGCCCCGACCACCAGGACATCGACATCCGGTAGGCGTCTCGTCACCCCGTCCCCCTCGCCGCGCCACCCAGATCCCCGGTCAGATCACCCAAGTAGCCTACACCGCCGGGCATCGCCGCCGCTGCCGCGTCCCGACTTCGCCAGGTGCCCGGTGCCGCGTGACCCGGGCGATCCGGTCGCGTGGCACCGACTTCGCGAATATGATGCGCGCGGACCCGCACGGTCATCCCGGCCCCTGCCCCGGCCCTCCGCCCGGCGAAACGCACTGACGATAGGAAGGACGATCCCAGCCACCCATGGTCGAGATATTCGAGGACGTACCACCGATCGCGCAGGTCCTCTTCGCCACAGGGTTCACGTGGGGCATGACGGCGCTCGGCGCCGGCATCGTCTTCCTCTCTGGGACGCCAAGCCGCCGCCTCCTGGACGGGATGCTCGGCTTCGCCGCCGGTGTGATGATCGCAGCGAGTTATTTTTCGCTCCTTGCCCCCGCGATCGCCTTCGCCGAGGAGGAGGGGAATGTGCCCTCGTGGGTACCGGCGGTGGTCGGCTTCCTGGCCGGCGGGATCTTCCTC
>JBBJOE010000364.1:0-3243 GCA_037721765.1 Thermomicrobiales bacterium | reverse complement strand
TGTGTCGCTGATCGCCTGAATCCCACTCCCAAGCCCCAGGAGGAGCGTCATCCCCCCCCCCCCCCCCCCCAACCGACACCCCAACCACCCCTGGGCACCAGACCCCCCCCCCCGTGGTCCGGGCGGGGCCGCCGGCCGCGCCGGGCCGCGCCGCCGACCACTAGGAAGATGGCGGCCAGGCAGCCGGCGATCGTCCAGGTCAGGACCGGTTCGACCCGTTCGCCGGGCGGGGCATCGGCGAACAGGCGCGACGACCCGATGATGAAACTGGCCAGCCCGCCGATCGTCAGCAGACCGAGGGATGGCAGGAAGACATCGGCGGCCATGAGGCCGATGCCGACGCCCATCAGCAGCAGGCCCGTCCAGTCCGCGGAGAGCCGGGCCAGGCCGACCAGGCCCAGCGCCAGGGCGACCGTCCCCGCGACTCCGGGCACACTCGCCCCCGGCACCGCCAATTCGAGGAATAGCCCGATCGCCCCGAGGCTGACCAGCAGGTAGGCCAGGGTCGGATCGGTCAACAGGTCGAAGATGCCAGAGAATCCGTCCATCACGACCTCCCCCATGGCGACATACGTCGATCGACGATGAATGTGGTGGGCACCGTCCGCGCCCGGCGCTGGTCCCGGGATCCTCCCCTCGGCGGCGAGAGCTTCCGTGGGGGTCGGCACCTGATGTGGTGGTGAAATCGGTCCGGAGGTCGTGGGCCGGCAACGAGCGTGGACGGTGGGCGAACTCCACGGTCAACGTCTGTTCGGGGCGATAGGTCTTGACATCGCCAGGATTCAGTACGCGGTCAGTATAGGGGACCTCTCGACGAAGCTCGGTGGTGAGGGTGCAACGAGCATTTGGATCGTGGCGTGGAAACAGCCTGGCGACCGGAGTGGTCAGGCACAAGACGCGGGATGATGGGTCACACCCCGGTGATGACGTTGACGTAACGCGCGCCATCTGCAACGATGCGTGGACTACACACACCGGACGCGACGAGGTGCGCGCCGTGATTTCTGGCATCTCGCTGTTGCGTGACATCGACGCTTTCCCGGTGCCGCGTTCCCCGCTGATCGGGCGAGAACGGGAACTCGCGGCCCTGTGCGATCTCCTGCGCCGGGATGAGGTCCCGCTGGTCACCTTGACCGGGCCCGGTGGGGTGGGGAAGACGAGGCTGGCCCTGCATGTCGCGGCCGCCCTGCGGGCCGGCTATCGCGATGGCGTCGCGTTCGTCTCCCTCGCCGCGACCGTGGACCCGGCCCTGGTCGTGTCGGCGGTAGCCCAGGTCCTCGGCGTGCGGGAGAACATCCGGGACCAACTCGTCCCGCGGCTCAAGACCCTCCTGGCCGAAGCGCGGATCCTCTTGGTCTTGGATAACTTCGAACAGGTGGTCGGGGCAGCGTCACTCGTCTCGGACCTGCTCACCGTGTGCCCCCACCTCCAGATCCTGGTGACCAGCCGGATCCGGCTCCGCCTTTCCAGCGAGGTCGACTATCCCATTTCACCGCTCAGCGTCCCGGAGAAGGGAGAGCGGGTCGATGCGTCGCTCGCGTCCGGCGCGGTCGACCTCTTCGTCGCCCGGGCCCAGGCGGTGCGGCCGGATTTCACCCTGACCGCCGAGAACGCGGCCGTGATCGGGGAGATCTGTCGCCGGGTGGACGCCTTGCCCCTGGCGATCGAGTTAGCCGCGGCCAGGATCGCCGTTCTCTCCCCCCGGCAACTCCTCACGCGGTTGGAGCGCCGGTTGCCGCTGCTGACCGACGGGCGACGGGACAGCCCCGCTCGCCAGCGGACGATGCGGGACGCGATCGCTTGGTCCTATGACCTGTTATCCCCTCAGGATCAGACGCTGTTTCGCCGCCTGACCGTGTTCACCGGCGGTTGCACGATCGAGGCGGCGGACGCGGTAGCGGGCACCGGCGATGACACCGGCGCCGGGGTCTTCGCGGGCATCGCCTCGCTGGTCGAACAGAGCCTCGTGCGCCCCGTGGAGGACGATCGTGGCGATGGTGGCGACCGGAGCCCCGGGGATCAGGCCCGCTTCACGATGCTCGAGACCATCCGGGAATACGGTCTGGAACGGCTCGAAGGCAGTGACGAGGCCGCGATGATCCGCGACCGGCACGCGGCCTACTACTTGGACCTCGCCGAACGTGCCGAACCGCACCTGCTCGATGCCGGGGGGCGAGCTTCGCTCTTGGGATTGGAGCGGGAGCACGACAATCTCCGCGCTGCCCTCGTCTGGACGACGGTATCGGATGGGGCAACGACCATTCGCCTGGCGGGTGCGCTCTGGCGATTCTGGTACGCTCGCGGCCACCATGGCGAGGGGCGATCCTGGCTCCGGGTCGCGCTGGCCCATGCGGGAAAAGCGTCGACGCCGGGTGTGGCCAAGGTGTTGGTGGGCGCCGCGCTGCTCGAACACGGCAGCGGTGACGATGCGGCGGGCCTGGCGCGGGGCGAGGAAAGCCTGGCGATCTACCGGCAGCTCGACGACCGGTCCGGGACGGCGATCGCCCTCTATGTCCTCGGCAAGATCGCCGAGGCCACCGGGGACTATGACTGGGCCGAATCGAGGTTCTCCGAGGCATGCTCGCTCTTCCAGTCCGAGGACGATGTGGTCTGGACGGGGCTCGCCCTCGACCACCTCGGCAGCGTCGCGTATGGTCGTGGCGATCATGGGCGGGCGCGGGCCGTCCTGGAAGAAGCGCTCGCGTTGCAGAGGGAAACGAGCCATGCGTACGGCGCCGCCGTCTCGCTGCTCTATCTCGGCCATGTCGCGCTGACCGGGGGTGACCATGTCACCGCCGCGCTGCGCTATGGCGAGAGCCTGAGTCACTGGCGCGACGTGGACATGCGGCCCGGGATCGTGGAGGTGTTGTCGGGTCTCGCCGCCGTCGCGGCGACGACCGGTGACCCGGAGCGGGCGGGCCGGTTGTTCGGCGCGGCGGAGACGATGCGCCAGTCCATCGGGGTACTCGCCCGGCTGCCGGAACTGACGCTCTACGAACGGGATGCTGACCGCGTCCGGCGAGACCTGGGAGAGGAGCGGTTCGCGGCGGCCTGGGAAGCGGGCCGGGCGATGACCCCGGAGCGAGCGATCGCCGAGGCCGCCGCCGTCGCCTCCGCGGTCGCGATCCGTCCCGGCACGGCTAGGGAGAAGGACGGGACCGCATCGGGTCTGACCCCGCGCGAACTCGACGTGCTGCGACTGATCGGCCAGGGGCAATCGAACCAAGAGATCGCCGATACCTT
>JBBJOE010000363.1:0-3274 GCA_037721765.1 Thermomicrobiales bacterium | reverse complement strand
GTGGGCTCCCGGAAGTCGTACCAGCCAGCACCGCCCCAGGCGTTCCAATGGCCGCCGTAGGTCGTCACCTCCACACCCGGTACCAGGAGCGGGGCGCTGATCCCCGTGGCCCAGGCCGGGAGGCCACCGTGGGCTCCGTTGTGGTCGGTGATCGCCAGGACATCGAGTCCGGCGGCGGACGCGGCCGCCAGGAGGTCCCAGGGCCAGGGATCGCCGTCGGAGTAGAGCGAGTGGCAATGGAGGTCGGCCCGCGGCCAACCCGCCTCGGCCGGGGATGGCAGGGGGAGTGGACGATGCCCGAGAGGTCCGGCACCGGTGGCTGGCCGGGGAGGCAGGGTCGAACCAGATCTCGACCCGGCAGTCGAGCCCCTTGGCCCAGACCTCGTGAGGGCCGAGCAGGACGTGCCAGGTCCCTGCCCCGATCGGGCCGGAGCGGTAGGGCGGAGTGGCCCAGTCCGTGCCGACGGTGAAAGCGAGGCGGTTACTCCCGCTCCAACCCCGGAAGCCGGGACCCGAGGCGGCGGTGCCGCGTTCGTCGAATAGGCCAATGTCGAGGGTATTGCCGTCGCGGGCCCGGGGATCGGAGGTGATCCGGTCGCCGTATCCCAGTTCAACAGGTATGTGGTCCAGCCTCGCCGGGACCCGAAACGGGACATGGGTGTACCGCCGCTCGTCGCGGGGGTCGAAGTGCCCCGTCAGGACGATGTCTGGGGAAGTGGTCGGCCGATCCATCACGCGATCCTTCCCGCCGGCGGCCGTGACCCGATCGCGGCCGCTGCCCGGCGAACGGCACGTCCCATCGCTACCCGATGGGAAGTCACTTACGTTATGATAGGGTTGGTCGCCGCCGGTGCCCGGCTCCCGATGGGCGACGCGCCGGAAGCACGGTAGGATTATCCGACGTGGCGCACCCACCCGCGCCCGGTCATGGGGGCCGGGCGGCCCCCGCGGGGAAACGGCCCGTCGCCGGTCATGTCCTGGTCGCTATCATCCCCGAGGAGGGTTTCGTGAAGTTCGAGAAGGCTGTCAAGAAGTTCCTCGACGACGACGATCGATTCGCCACCCTGGCCACGATCAACGAGGACGGCACACCGCAGCAGACCGTGATGTGGTATCTGGTCCAGGACGACGGCTCGATCATGATGAACACCGCCCACGGGCGCAAGAAGGACCGCAACCTGCACCGGGACCAGCGGATCTCGGTCTGCGTCGAGGATGGCTATCGCTACGTCACCGTCAGCGGCACCGCCGAGTTGAACGAGGACCAGGCCGTCGCTCAGGCCGACATCCGCTCCCTCGCCGCCCGCTATCATGGCGAGGACAAGGCCGACGAGATGATGCGGACCCAGTTCGGCACCCAGAAGCGGCTCACGATCACCTTGCGTCCCGATACCGTCGATGCCAGTGGATTCGGGGACTAGGTCGTCGATCACGTGATGGGACGCCCGGATCAGACCATGACCGCGCGACAGGGCGCGATGCGACAAGCCGCACCCCGGGCGAGAGCCGGGCCGGTCGCGAGGGGGGGTGCCCGGTGATCGTCGCCTTGGCCGGGGGGGTCGGCGGAGCGAAGTTGGCGCAGGGATTGATGGCCGCGCCCGGCGCGGGCGGCCTGACGGTCGTCGTCAACACCGCCGACGACTTCGACCTGTTCGGCCTCCGCATCTGCCCGGACATCGACACCGTCCTCTACACCTTGGGCGGCATCGCCAACCCCGAGACGGGCTGGGGGATCGCAGGGGACACCTTCGCCACCCTCGATGCCCTGGCCGGCCTCGGCCGCGACCCCTGGTTCCGCCTCGGCGACCGGGACTTCGCGACCCACATTCACCGCACCGAACGCCTCCGCCAGGGTGCCTCGCCGAGCGCGGTCACCGCCGAACTGGCGATGGCCCTCGGCATCGTCGCCACGGTCCTGCCGATGACCGACGACCGGGTCGCGACCGTGGTCGAGACCCCGGCCGGTGCCCTGTCGTTCCAGGACTACTTCGTCCGGCGTCGCCAGGCCGACGACGTGCTGGGCGTCACCTTCGAGGGGATCGACGCCGCCCGGCCCACGTCCGGAGTCGAGGCGGCCCTGGCCGGGGCCGAAGTGATCATCTTCTGCCCATCCAACCCGATCGTCAGCATCGGCCCGATCCTGGCCCTGCCGGGCGCGCGGGATGCCCTCGTCGCGTCGCCGGCCCCCGTCGTGGCGATCAGCCCGATCGTCGGGGGCCGGGCCCTGAAGGGACCGGCCGACAAGATGCTGGCCTCGCTCGGCTCGGAGGTCTCGCCCCTGGGGGTGGCCCGTCTCTACGCCGGCCTGATCGACGGGATGGTGCTCGATGTCCTGGACGCCGGCCTGGCCGGAGCGATCGGGGCGGAACTGGGGATCGCGACGCTGGTGACCGACACGGTGATGGGTGGGTTCGAGAGCCGGCGGGACCTCGCGGCGAGGGTCCTCGCGTTCGGCCGTTCCCTGGCACCGGTCACGAGTGACCGGGCATGAGTGGCCGGCACGTGGGGGAGGGCGGCGAGGTGATCGCCGTGATCCCGATCCGGGGTCTGGCCGGGGGCAAGACTCGCCTGGCAGGGGCCGTCTCTGACGAGGTGCGCCGGACCCTGACCCGGCACATGCTGGACCGGGTCCTGGCCGCCGCCTTGGCCGTCCCCGAGATCGACCGGGTCGTGGTCATCAGCCCGGACCCGGCCACGTTGGCCCGGGTGGCGGGTGTCGGCCCTCGCATGGTGTCCCTCCGCCAGGACCCGGCCAACCCCGGGCACAACCCGGCCCTGGACCAGGCCCGGCGGTGGGCCGTCGGCCGGGGCGCGGCGGCGATGCTGGTCCTCTCCGGCGACCTGCCGTTCCTGGCGGAGGCTGATGTCCGCGCCATCGCGGCGGGAGACACCCCGGTGACCCTGGGGACCGACCACCACGGCACCGGGACCAACGCCCTCCGGCTGGACCTGGCTGACCAGCGGGCGGCCCGCTTCCCGTTCCGGTTCGGCCCTGGCAGCCGCCTGGCCCACGAGACCGCCGCCGCTGGCCTCGGGCTGGCGGTGACGACGGTGACCATCCCCGGCATCGCCTTCGACGTCGACACCGTGGACGACTGGCGGCACTTCCTCGCCGGCGGGGACGACTCGGCGGCCGAAGGGCCGCCGGTGGGCGATTCGGCGGCCGGCGACCTCATCGTGGCGGTGGCCGAACCCGCCCTGGCGAGCGGGGCGGACGACCGATGGGGGAGGACATGACCGATCCGAACGCCGCCACGGAGTTACGGGTCCTGGG
>JBBJOE010000362.1:0-3286 GCA_037721765.1 Thermomicrobiales bacterium | reverse complement strand
GTCGCCAAGGTGATGCTCCAGGACATCCGGGTCCTGCGGGTGATCCGGCCGGGCCAGACGTTCTCCGAGGATGGCCAACCGGTCGAGGGAGCGGTGATCGAGGGGCAGACGGCGGCCAACGGGTTGACTGGATCCTTGGTCCTCGAGGTGACCCTCGAGCAGGCCGAGGTTCTCACCTTCATGCAGGACACCCATCACCAGTATCAGGTCGTGGTACGGGGCCGGGAGGACCACGAGGTGGTCTCGACCGATGGGGTCTCATTCCAACTCTTGGCCACCACCGCCGACTACGCACTGCCGCTGCCGGGCTCGTTGACGGTCGGAGCGCCGATGCTGACCACCACGGAGCCGACCCGCGGGCAGGATGCCGATGAGGACGTCCCCGCGCCGCCGTCTACCTCGACGGAAGGTGTCACGGCCGGTGACGATCCGCCCGCGTCACCGGAAGCGGACACCTAACCAGCGGGACTCTGACGTCTCCGCCATATCGTCCCCGTTCGACGAACGACGGGGCGGTTCTGGGAGTGATGGCCGAGCCAGATCGTCCGATCACGCGGGCCGATCCGGTCCACCTACTTAGCGTCACATACCTTTCATCATCCCGCGGGGGTTCTCGCGGCCCGGAGATCAACCGACATGGCAGGACCGGCGAAGATTCGGGTGATGATCGTCGACGATATCCGGGAGAGCCGCGACAACGTCGCCAAGCTCCTCCGGTTCGAGTCCGATGTCGAAGTCGTCGGGATGGCGGAGAACGGGCAAGAGGCGATCGACCTCGCGCTGAAGATCGAACCCGACATCATCCTGATGGACATCAACATGCCGGGGGTCGACGGGATCACGGCGACGACCCGGATCGTCAGCCGGCTGCCGAACACGGCCGTGATCATGATGTCGGTCCAGAACGAGGCCGATTATCTCAGACGCGCGATGATGGCCGGGGCCCGGGAGTTCCTCACCAAACCCTTCAGTCTCGACGAATTGATCCAGGGCATCCGTCACGTCAACCAACTGGCTCAGGCCAACCGGCGGGTCATGGTATCCGGTGCCGCTCACGCCGCGGCGGAGACCTCGAGCAGCCGAAGCAAACGGGGCAAGTTAGTGACGGTCTTCAGTCTCAAGGGGGGCGTTGGGCGGAGCACGGTCGCGACTAACCTGGCCATCTCGATGCAGTCGATGGGCAACCAGGACGTGACGTTGATGGATGCCAACCTGCTGTATGGCGACCTCGGCGTGATGATGAACGTGTCGGACAACCGGACGATCGCCGACACGGTGAAGCACTTCCAGACGATGGACCGCGATCTGGTCTCGGACCTGCGGATCGCCCACTCCTCCGGGGTGAAGGTGGTCCTGGCCCCGCCGACGCCGCAGCTGGGCGAGCAAGTCACGATCGAGCACATCAAGCAGATGATGGGCCTGCTGGTGACGATGACGGATTTCATCGTGATCGACACCCGGCCGTCGTTCGACGACATCACGTTGTCGCTCTTGGACCAATCGGATTACGTGATCCTGGTCCTCTCCTCCGAATTGACCGCGATCAAGGGCGCCAAGCAATACCTCGAGGTGAGCGACCTCCTGGGATATGACACCGACCGGGTGATGCTGGTCGTGAATCGGGCTACCGCCGTCGGCGGGATCCCGGTGCAAGACGTGGTGACGAGCCTGAAGGGCGAGGTGATCGCAGCGTTGCCCGACGTGCCAGAACTGGCGCTGCGGGCGATCAACGAGGGTGTGCCGATGGTCCAGAGCTCGCCGAACTCCGCTTTCGCCATCGAGTTGGCGAAGGTGGCACGGGTCATCGCCGGTCAGCGTGTCGAGGCCAAGGTGGAGGGTGACGGGGCGGCGGCGCCCGCCGCGACGCGGATGTCCCGCTGGATGAAGCCACCGGCTCGCCGCAAGGCCGGATAGCGGGCCGGTCCCGGGCCGCCGGGACACGGATGCGCAGTGTGATCCCGAGGCGAGACGACACGTGAAGGGACGGACGCGATGTCACTGCTGAAGCGATTGAACGGTCCCGCGCCTACGGGGGGATTGCCCACCGTCAGCGGCGCACCGACGACCAGGGGGTTGCCCGGCCAGCACGGCACGGGTGAACTCTTCGGGCGGGGCACGGCTCCGGTCCCGGTGCCGATCAATACCGCCGACCTGTTGTCGCCACCGGCCCAGACGTCGCCTACCCGGCTGACGACCTCGCTCAACGAGGCGAAGGTGCAGGGGGCGGACCGGAGGTCGACCCGGGGTGCGGCCGCGAAGCCGGACGAGTTCAACGAACTGAAGAGCCGGGTACAGAACCGGCTGATCGCTGAACTCGACCCGCGGATGGACCTTTCCAACGCGGTCGAGGTGAAGCGGACCGTCGAGGAGACCTTCGCCGCCGTGCTGGAGGCGGAGGGCATTTCGCTGACCCGCGTCGAGCGGCTCCGCCTGTTCGAGGCGATCTCGGCCGAGATCCTCGGCTTCGGCCCGATCGAGCCGTTGCTCAAGGACCCGGCCGTCAGCGAGGTGATGGTCAATGGTCCGGATCAGGTCTACGTCGAGAAGTCGGGCAAGTTGGTCCTGACCGACGTCAAGTTCCAGGACGACGACCACGTGATGCGGGTCATCGACCGGATCGTCTCCCCGCTGGGGCGGCGCGTCGATGAGTCGTCGCCAACGGTCGACGCCCGCCTGCCGGACGGGTCCCGGGTCAACGCGATCATCCCGCCGATCGCCCTGAACGGGCCGACGATCACGATCCGGAAGTTCTCGAAGGACCCGTTGCTGGTCGAGGACATGGTCCGGTTCGGGACCTTCACCGCCGAGATGGCGACCTTCCTCAAGGCCTGCGTCGAGGCCCGGTTGAACGTGGTGGTGTCGGGCGGCACGGGGTCCGGCAAAACGACGATGCTCAACGTCATCTCCTCGTTCATCCCGGACGACGAGCGGATCGTGACGATCGAGAACGCGGCAGAACTGCAGCTCCGCCAAGATCACGTGGTCCGGTTGGAGTCGCGGCCGTCCAATATCGAGGGCAAGGGCGAGGTGACCATCCGCGACCTCGTGATCAACTCGCTCCGGATGCGGCCCGAGCGGATCGTGGTCGGGGAGTGCCGCGGCGGTGAGGCGCTGGACATGCTCCAGGCCATGAACACCGGACACGACGGGTCGATGACCACGGCTCACGCCAACTCCCCCCGTGACACCCTCTCCCGCCTGGAGACGATGTGCCTGATGGCCGGTATGGATCTGCCGATGCGGGCCATCCGGGAGCAGATCGCCTCCGCGGTGGACCTGATCGTCC
>JBBJOE010000361.1:0-3289 GCA_037721765.1 Thermomicrobiales bacterium | reverse complement strand
AGCTGAACTACTGGAACATCGCCAACTGGACCCGGAGCACCCCGGTCGACCGCTAGCGGTCGACCGGGGCCTACCCGGCCCCTGACGCGACACATGACACGACCCCGGCAATGGTGCCGGGGTCGCGTCATGTCCGACACACGACGATCCGGACCAATTCGTCCAACGTGGCAGGCAGCCGGGCCGGGAGGACACGAGGTCCTCCCCTACGACATGTGCGGTCCTTGCCACGCCTGAGACGTCAAACGCATGACCGCTCGTGATGAACCATACTTTCGTAGCGGGAGGACACGAGGTTCTCCCGCCGTCCGCTACCCCGCGGCCAACCCTTGCCCCGCCGCGAGGCGAAGTCTTGACCGCGCCGTGGCCCACGAGGACGTGGGCGCCAGTTGGGCATCGCCCGTGGAAGACCGTGTTGTCGATCGCGTGTCATGACCGTGCCATCGCGTATCCTGTGTCGGCATCACCCACGGGACTTCCCATGGAGACACCTTGATGGATCGAATGCGGCACAGTGGCGGGCCAGGGTCCGGCACGGTCGTGGCGGAGAATGACCCCGCCGCGCTGGTTCCCGACGGGCCACTGGGCACGCCGATCATCGAGGCTCGGGGCCTCGTCAAGCGCTACGGTGGGGCGACGGCCGTCGATGGTATCGACCTCGTCGTCGGCGATGGGGAAGTCTTCGGCATCCTCGGCCCCAACGGGGCCGGCAAGACCACCACCCTGGAGATGATCGAGGGCCTGCGGACCCCGGACGCCGGCACCATCCGCGTCGCGGGACTCGACGCCGTCCGCGACGGGGCGGCCGTCCGCCGGGTGATCGGCGTCCAGCTCCAGTCCACGGCCCTCTTCGATTACCTCTCTGCCGCCGAACTGGTGTCCCTCTTCGCCGACCTCTACGGTATGCCCGGGGCGGCTGGCCGGACGGGCGACCTGCTGCGCCTGGTCGACCTGGAGGAAAAGCGCGACGCCCGGGTCAACCAGATGTCGGGCGGCCAGCAGCAGCGCCTCTCGATCGCCCTGGCCCTGGTCAACGATCCCCGGGTCGTCTTTCTCGACGAACCGACCACCGGCCTCGACCCGCGGGCACGCCGGGCGATGTGGGCCGCCATCCGCGACATCAACGCCGCGGGCACCACGGTCGTCCTGACCACCCACTCCATGGAGGAGGCCGAGACGCTCTGCGACCGGATCGCGATCATGGACCGGGGCCGGGTGATCGCCCTCGACACGCCGGAGGCCCTGGTCCGCGGCCTCGACATGGCCGCCACCATCCGGGCCCGGGTCGCCAGCGGCGACCTGCCGGAGGCGGAGATGCGGGCGTTGCCAGGAGTCACCGAGGTCCACCGCGCCGGCGACGCGACTCACCTCCAGACGACGGATGTCCAATCATCGTTGGTCGCCCTGCTGGCCCTCGCCACCCGGGCGGGCGTCACCTTCGACGACCTGACGACCACCCGGGCTAACCTGGAAGACGTCTTCCTCACCCTGACCGGCCGCGCCTACGTGGAGACTGCCGGGGAGCCACCCGCCGAAGCGGCACAGCCGACCGACCGCCGTTCCCGTCGGGGCACCTGACGGACGATCCGGAGCATCACCGCTGATCCGCCGTTCCCCTCGCCCGGCTGACGAGACCCCACCCGACACGAACCGAGGAGTCCCCCGCCGATGCGAGCGTTCTGGTCGATGGTCCGCGCCAACGTCAAGATGAGTGTGCGGAACCGGACGGCCCTGTTCTGGAACCTGGCCTTCCCCGCCATCTTCATCCTGATCTTCGGCGCCGTCTTCGGCGGCGACGGCGGCATCACCTTCGCGGTCGCCATCACCGGCGAGCCCTCCCCCGCCCGCGACTCCGCCCTCGCCGCCCTGCGATCGAACGACGCGTTCACGGTCACGACCGGCTCCATCGCCGCCGAATTGGCGACCCTGAAAGACGGCGAGCGCGACGTGGTCCTCGTCTTCGGTCGTCCCGCCGCTGGCCAGACGGCCGCGCCGCCCCTCGACCTCTACTCCGACGCCACCGACGGGCCGAACGAGGCGGTGGCCATCGGCGCGGTCCGTCAGGTCCTGACCGCCGCGATCGGACAGGGGCCGCCTCTGGCGATCACCGAGCGTCGCGTGAGCAGCGCGGCGATCTCCTTCATCGACTTCTTCGTCCCCGGCATCCTGGCGATGAGCCTGATGAACTCCGGCGTGATCGGCCTCTCGACCGCCTTCGTCACCTACCGCGAGCGGGGCATCCTGCGCCGGATCAAGGTCACCCCCTTCCCGATCGGGCGGTTCATCCTGGCCCGTGTCGTCTCCCAGCTCGTGATCGCCGTGGCCCAGTCGCTGATCCTGGCCGGGATGGCCTCGCTCCTCTTCGACCTCACGATCCGGGGGAACCCGCTGGTCATCCTCTCCGTCATCGTCACCGGCGCCCTGGCCTTCCTGGCGATCGGCTTCGCGATCTCCAGCTTCGCCCGCAACACCGAGAGCGCGGCGAGCTACGCCAATCTGGTGACCTTTCCGATGCTCTTCCTTTCCGGAGTCTTCTTTTCCGTGGACAGCGCCCCGGCCTGGCTCCAGCCGATCACCCGGCTCCTGCCCCTCCGCTACCTGGTCGACGCTCTGCGGGAGCCGATGAACCGGGGCCGGGGCTTCGACGCCATCTGGCTCGATCTGCTCGTCCTGGCGGGAACCTTCACCGTGGCGATGGCGATCGCGATCCGCTTCTTCCGCTGGGACGCCCGGACACGTTGACGGGGATCCGCATCACTGGGATTGAGATCGCGTCCTCGCCAGATCGCGGTGCGATCCGGCCGCGTCGTCACTCCGGCAGGCCCGTGAGCGACCATTTTTATGTCTATGACGGCAGATGGAGGGCAGATGCGTCCCCGTACAGATTGGGGGATCACGCGCTGGCGAAGGTCAGTTCAAGGTCGTGTTGGACGCTGGCCACCGTCATGGTCTTCTTCCGGTCGTTCTCACGCCCGGCGGTCATCCGCTTGATTTCCTCACGCGAAATCCCATGCGGTTCGGCCGTCCCGAGCCACGCCACGAGATGGGGGACAATCGGAACGATGCGCGTCACGAACTCCCGTCAGGACATACCCGACGACATGCTTGGTCTCCGTGTCCACCGACAACGTGACGAGCGAGTGCGAGGGCCGGGTCTCAATGGACCTTCGATGATCGTCGAGCCCGACGAATGTGGCCTATCCCCTATCCCTCGCGCCGTGCGACCTCCAGCGCGATCAGGTCCTCCCGGGTGGCATGGGAGAGGTCCACCATGGCGGCATCCTATCCG
>JBBJOE010000054.1:0-12375 GCA_037721765.1 Thermomicrobiales bacterium | reverse complement strand
ACCGTGCCCACGCCGCGCGGGCCGGGCGGGATGCCCCGCGGCCCCCTCGCCTCATGGTCGCCGATGACATTGACCGGGCCGCACATGTCCGGCCGGGTTGATCAGATCGCCAGTCCCTCGGCCGTCATCCGTTCGATCACGCTGTCGAAGGCGGCCACGAGGTGGTCGATATCGACGGGGGTGTGTGCCGCGCTCAGCATCCCGCCGGAGTTGAAGAGGTCGATGCCTTCGAGCAGCATGCCCTGGTTGAGGGAGGTCGAGAGCGAACTCGACCCGCTCATCTTGAGCGCCTCGGAACCGACCCCGACAGGGACGCGGATGTCGCCGTCGCCGCGGTTCGTGCATGTCTCGCCCAGGGCGATGTGGAAGGCCGAGCTCTCGCCCCAGGCGAAGCCCCGGGCGTCGCGACGGTCCAGGACGCCGTTCAGGCCGATCCGGGCCCGGCGACCGAGGTCGTCGCAGTGCGCGTGCAGGGACGGGTCGGCGCAGAGGGTCAGGCAGGCGAGACCGGCCGCCGCCGTCAGCGGGTTGGCGTTGTAGGTGCCCGGGTGGCGAACCTTCTTAGTCATGTTCCAGGTGGGATCATCTTTGTAGGCCAGCACATCCATGATCGACCGTGGTCCGGTCACGGCACCCCCCGGCAAGCCGCCAGCGATGATCTTAGCGAAGGTGGTCAGGTCGGGCAGGATGCCGTACCGCTCCTGCGCCCCGCCCGGGGCCCAGCGAAACCCCGTGATGACCTCGTCGAAGACCAGGATCGCGCCGTGGGCCGACGCCAATTCCCGGACGCGCTTCAGGAAGCCGTCCGCGAGCGGCACCTTACTCCACGACCCGCCGCTCGGTTCGATGAAGACGGCCGCGACGTCGCCCCGCGCGAGGCGTTCTTCGAGGACATCGGCGTCGTTGACCGGAAGCACCGCCACGGTGTCGAGGACCGCGTCGGGGATGCCGACCACGCGCATGTCGGCGAAGGGCGACTTCTCACCCTTCATCAGGTACTCGTTCCAGCCGTGGAAGTGACCCTCGAACTTGATCACCGTGTCCTTGCCGGTCGCCGCGCGGGCGACCCGGACCGCCAACATCGTCGATTCGGTGCCGGAGCCGGTGAACTTGACCTGCTCGGCGGAGGGCACCATCGCCACGATCCGCTCGGCCCAGGCGATCTCGCCCTCGTGGCTGGCGCCGTAGTGGGTGCCCATCGTCACCTGGCGCTGGATCGCCTCGACGATCTCCGGCCGGTTGTGGCCCAGGATGAGCGAGCCGTGACCCATCGCGAAGTCGACCAGCTCGTGCCCGTCGACGTCCCACTTGTGGGCGCCGTCGGCCCTGGTCACGTAGAGCGGGAACGGGTTCAGCCGCCGCCCGTCGTGGGTAATGCCGCCCGGGATCACTTGGCGGGCCCGCTCGTGCTGGGCCCTCGACCCGGCGAACGATCGCTCGAACTGCTCCTGGATCGACTGGGTGACGCTGAGCTGGGCCATTGGGAAGGCACTCCGGGGGTACGACGCGTGGGTGAAGCTACCGCTAGGCCCGCACTATACGGGGAGCCCGGGACGGTGTAAAGCCGGATCGGCGGCCTGCCTTCGCTCGGGTCCCATTCGGGACGTCGGGCCCCTGACACCGCGACACATCTGTTCTATACGTTCGGCGCGGTGTACCCTGCGGGTATGGGCGAGGATCACGTCGACGACGATATCGAGGATCATGACATCTCGCTTACCCTGCGGGATGCTGGAGAGCCGCTGTCACTGGTCGACGTGGCCGTCGACGGCGCTCGCCTGACGGATACGAAACTCTTGACCTACGCGGTGCCTGGACGGTGGGCGGGACGGATCGGCCTCGGCCAACTGGTCTGGGTGCCCCTGCGGAAGAAGTTGGCGCTCGGCGTGGTGATGGCAGATGCCGGGGTCGCTCCGGAGGGGGTGAGCGGCATCATCCGACCCCTGCACGCCCCCGTCGAGCCCTCGTTCCAGGTGGCCCCGGACGACCTTCGCCTCGGCGAGTGGCTCGCCCGGGAGTCGGCGGCGACCCCGTACGCCGCCCTGGCTCCCTTCCTGCCGCCGGGGGTCAACACCCGGGCCGTCGAGTACCTCCGCCTGGTCGAGTCCGTCGGGGCCGAGCGGATGGCCGCGCTCACTCCCACCCAGCGATCGCTGGTCCGCCTCCTGACCGAGCGGGGAGAGCGCAGCGTCGAGGACGCGCGGAAGGATCTCGACCGCTCGCTGGTGACCGTGATCGAACGCCTAGAGGCCGCCGGGGTGATCGAGCGAGTGGTCCGCGTCACCCACCGGGCCCCGGTCGAGGCGCACGATCGCCTGGTGCGCCTGGCGGCCGGGTCGGACGTTGCGGCGGCTGCCCTCGGGCGGGCCCCGAGCCAGGGCCGGGTGGTGGCGTTCCTCGAACAGCGGGCCCGGCTGCGGCCGGAGGGGCGAGCGACCCTGGTATCAGTCCGTGACCTGCTCCGGCAGACGGGGACGGACGCCGGAATCGTCCGGGCCCTGATCGACCGGGGCCTCCTCGAAGAGGTCCGCCAACCACGGCGCGCGCTCCCGGGTGCGGGCACGGCCGGGGCCCCAGAACTGACGGGCGAGCAGGCAGCGGCCTGGGCAGCGGTCGAGATCGCCCTGCGCGGGGCGGATTCGACCCCGTTCCTGCTCCACGGCGTCACCGGCAGCGGCAAGACCGAGGTCTACCTGCGGGCCGTCGCCTGGTGCCTGCGCCACGATAGGGGCGCGATCATCTTGGTGCCGGAGATCGCCCTGGCCTCACAGGTCGTCCGGCGTTTCCGGGATCGGTTCCCGGGCGAGGTCGCCGTTCTCCACTCGGCCCTGCCGGACGCCGAGCGGTACGCGACCTGGGGCCGCATCCGGGACGGGGAGATCAAGGTGGTCGTCGGGCCCCGCTCGGCCCTGTTCGCCCCGGTCGCCGGTCTCGGCCTGATCGTCCTGGACGAAGAGCACGACGGCGCCTACAAGCAGGAGAGCGAACCACGCTACCACGCCCGCCGGGTCGCCGAGGAGATCGCGGCCCGGCGCGGCGCCGTCCTGGTCCTGGGTAGTGCCACGCCGGCCGTGGAGACGTTCCACCGGGCCACGACGGGGACGGCGCGGCGGATCGTCCTCTCGGAACGGGTCGGGTCTAGCCTGCGGGTTTCGGGAGGGGGCCGGGCCCCGGTCGCCCTGGAGTTGCCCCCGGTCGAGATCGTCGATATGCGGCTGGAACTGCACCGGGGACAGACGTCCCAGATCAGTACCCGGCTGGCGGAGACGATTCGGGCGACCCTGGGCCGCGAGGACCAGACGATCCTCTTCCTGAACCGGCGCGGCCTGGCGACCGTGGTCCTCTGCCGGGCCTGCGGCGACCGCGTCACGTGCCCCCACTGCGATGTCGCCCTGGTCTATCACCAGGACCGCCAGCGGTTACTCTGTCACCGCTGTGGCTGGCAGGAGGCCCCGCCCGACCGGTGCCGGTCGTGCGGCGGCGGCCTGAACTACTTCGGGGCGGGAACCCAACGTATCGAGGAAGAGGTCCGGCGCCGGTTCCCGGGCTCCCGCGTCCTGCGGTGGGACCAGGATGCCGTCCGCCGCGGCGGTGGCCACGAACGCCTTCTGAAGCTGGTCGAGCGGCGGGAGGTCGACATCGTGGTCGGGACCCAGATGATCGCCAAGGGCCTCGACCTGCCACGGGTCACGGCGGTCGGCGTGATCCACGCCGACACGATGCTGCACCTGCCGGACTTTCGCTCTGGCGAGCGAACGTTCCAGATGCTGACCCAGGTCGCGGGCCGGGCCGGGCGGCGGGCCGCCGGCAGCACCGTCATCGTCCAGAGTTTCACCCCGGAGCACTACGCGATCCAGGCGGCCTCGAAGCACCACTACGACCAGTTCTACGCCGAGGAGATCGATTTCCGCCGCGTCCACCGCTTCCCGCCCTTCGCCCGCTTGATCCGCTACCTCTTCCGGGACGCTGACGAGGCGACCTGCGTCACCCGATCCGAGGAGATGGCCCGGCGACTCGCCCGCCACGCCCGGGACCGCGGTATGGCGAGCGAGATCGATCTGCTCGGCCCGACTCCCGCGTTCGCCAGCCGCATCCGGGGCCGATACCAATGGCAGATCATCCTCCGCGCCACCGACATCGACCCCCTCCTCGACGGACTCCCGAGCGGCCCCGGTTGGACCGTCGACATCGATCCCCAGAACCTGCTGTGATGGCGTCTTCCTCCCACGTTCGGTCTTTGTCAGTCCGGGCGATCAGGAGGTCCTTGCCTTCCGAATGGGGAGCCTCGGCACGCGTGAACGTGATGTCGATCAGACCCTCTCTCGACATGGCGACCACTCCCGGAGGAGAAGCGGCGGGTCCTCCCATCATCGCGGTCGCGCTTCTCGATGTTCGCACGACGCTCACCGCATCAGACCGATGGACAATGCGTTCGGCCCGGTCACCTCGCCCCAGTGGCACCCGGCGCATCGCTCCGGTTGGTCCGTGGCACGGACAACGCCCCGGGAAGCCGGCGCGTCGTGGCGCACATTGACCACGCGACGGGCGGGACGATAGGCTTGACCCTGCACTCCCCGGGACCGCCGTCGTGAACGGGGCACGCTCGCCGGGAACATCGAGGGCTCACCAGGGATGGCAATGCGGGACATCATCTTCGAGGGGGACCCCCGGCTCCGGCGGCGGGCGACCAAGATCCGGGCCGTCGATGACGAGGTGCGGCGCCTGGCCCAGGACATGTTCGAGACGATGGTGGCCGCCCCGGGGGTCGGCCTCGCCGCGCCCCAAGTCGGCGTCACTCGCCGTCTGATCGTGGCTCACGTCCCGGCGAGTTACATCGACGAGGGCGACGCCGAATTCTCGGTCCGGCTGGCCAACCCGGAGATTGTCCGCGCCCAGGGCCGGGAGGTCGATACCGAGGGCTGCCTCAGCATCCCCGGCTGGGTGGGCGACGTGCCCCGGGCCGAGGTGATCACGGTCAGGGCCGTCGATATGGACAACAAGCCGGTCAGGATCAAGGCGCGGGGCTTCTTCGCCCGCGTCCTGCAGCACGAGATCGACCACCTCGACGGCATCCTCTACATCGACCGGGTCGAGGACAGGGAGACCATGCGCCCGGCCGGTGAAGGCGACGGCGACGAGGCGGACGGCATGGTAGCGTCCACCGAGATGGATCTGGCCCTCGACCCGGCGGCCGTCTGACCTCTGGTGACGGTCGGGCCGTCCGGCCTCAGAGGACGATCGGGCGCTGGCGGACCCGGCAACGCTCGGCCAGGATCACCGCCGCGATCTGGTCCACCGTCTGCTCGACCCGTCCGGCGTCGTTGAAGATGACATAATCGAAGCCCATCGCCTGCTCCAACTCGGCGGACGCGGTGGCGAAGCGCTTGGCAAGAGCGTCGCCCGTCTCGGTCTTGCGAGACTTCAGGCGGTGGTGCAGCTCGGCCATCGACTCCGGGGCCAGGAAAATCGTGATCACGCCCGCCACCAGGCTCCTGATCGAGGCCGCTCCCTGGACATCGACCTTGACGATCACGTCCTGGTGCCGGGCCAGGGCCTCGCGGATCGGCCCGCGCGGTGTGCCATAGTGATGGGCGTAGACCGAGGCCGATTCAAGAAATTCGTCCTCGGCCCGTCGGGTCAGAAACTCCGCCTCGGTGAGGAAGTAGTAGTGGGTGCCGTCTACCTCGTCGCGCCGGATGCCCCGCGTCGTCGCCGTGACGGCGAAGTAGGCTCCGGGCACCCGCTGACGCAGTTCGTCGATCACCACGTCCTTGCCCACCCCGGAGGGGCCGGAGATGACGAACATCCGGGGCTGGGACAGCGATCGCAGGGCACCGATGCGTTGGTCGGCGGGGTCGTTCAGGGGGCGGTCCCCCGCGTGCCGGACGGGAATGACGGTAGTCGGTGCATGGGTGGGTGACTGGCTGACGTCGGGCACGGGGTCCTTTCGGGGATCGGGGGACGCGGCGAGGGGGCCATGCCGGCGTCGCGCCGGTCGAGGGGAGAACGAGGATCATGTTCGATGTGTTGACGATGGCGGCCATCGCCGATGAACTGACGCGGACGGTGCTCGATGGCCGGGTGCAGCGCATCGGCCTCGTCGACCCGTTGACCGTGGCGATGGAAGTCTACGCCCGGGGCCGCCGCCACGCCCTCGTCGCCAGCGCCGGCGCCGACAGGCCCCGCATCCACCTCGCGGCCCGCCTGCCGTCGATCGATCCCGCCCTCATTACCCCGTTGGGCCTGCAACTCCGCAAGTTCGTCCGGGGCGGGGTGATCGTCGGCATCGAGCAGCAACCCCTCGAGCGCGTCGTGCGGCTGAGTATAGCGAAGCGCCTGGGGCCCCACAACGGTGATGCCCGGCCCTCGGCGGCTACCACGACCACGCGCGCACCCGACGGAGACGACGCCGTGCCGTGGCTGGGAGAGGATCTGCCATCGGGGCTCTCCGATGGATCCGACCTGGCATCTGATCCCCTCGCTGCCGGGGACGAGGATGACGAAGACGGCGATCCCGAGGGCGAGTCGGACGCCACGTTCGTCCACTTCGTCGTCGAGGTGATGGGCCGCCACAGCAACCTGATCCTGCTCGACGACGAGGGGCTGGTCAAGGAGAGTGCCAAGCACGTTTCGCCCCGGATGAGCCGGGTCCGCCCGATCCGCCCGAAGACACCCTATACCCCGCCACCGCCCCAGGAGCGGCCGGACCCCCGCCGCCTGACCGGCCCGATCGCGGCCGCGCTGCTGGCGACCCAGGCTCCCTCGGCCACGGTGGTCAATGTCCTCGTCCGCCAGCTCCGGGCGATCAGCCCGGCGATGGCCCGCGAGATCGTCTACCGGACCACCGGTGCCATCACCGCCACGGTCGCGGACCTCGGCCCGGACGACCCAGGCACCCTGGCGCGGGAGACCCGGGCTTTGCTGGAACCGATGCTGACCGATGCCTGGGCACCGGTAGTCTACCGGCGGGACGCCATCCCCGTCGCCTACGCCCCGGTGCCGATGGCCCACATGGCGGTGATCGCCAGGGCGGAGTCGGTCCCCTCGATCTCCCGGGCCACCGAGCTGGTCGAGGTCGACCCCAACGACGGCGACGCCACCACGGTGACTCACACCCAGCGGCGGGCCCGCCTGATCGCGGCGATCGACGCGGCGGCGAAGCGGATCGACCAGCGGATCGCGTCGCTGGAGGCCCAGGAGGCGAAGGCGGTCGAGGCCGAGCACCACCGGCTGGCCGGGGAGATGATCTACGCGTATCTCTGGCAAATCAAGCCGGGCGACGCGGTGTTGGAGGTGGATGGGGCGTCGATCACCTTGGACCCCGGGCTCAGCGGCAAGGAGAACGCCCAGTCCTATTTCTCGCGCTACCAGAAGGCTCGGGGCGCCTCCCGGGCAATCCCGGAACTGATGGGACGGGCCCAGACCGAGGCTGCCTATCTCGACCAGGCCCGGACCCAAGTGACCCAGGCGTCAAGCTTCGCCGACCTAGAGGCACTGGCCGCCGAGTGGGAGGCCCACGGCGGCACGCCGGTTGCCGAACCGGGCCGCAAGCCGGGCAAATCGGCGCGGGCGGCGACCCGGCGCCCAAAGGCGGTCTTGACCATCGACGGCCACGCCATCTTCGTCGGCCGCAGCGGCCGGGACAACGACGCGGTCACCTTCGACCTGGCCGGGCCGGACGATACCTGGCTCCACGCCCGGGGCGTCCCCGGCTCCCACGTGATCGTCCGCTGGCGCCAGCAGGGCCAGGACGAAGACGAAAGGACGATCGGCGCGGCGGCGGCCCTGGCCGCGTACTACAGCTCGGCCCGGACGAGTGCCACGGTCGAGGTGGACGCGACCCGGCGGCGCCACGTCCGCAAGATCAAAGGGTCCGGGCCCGGCATGGTGACGTATCGGAACGAGTACACCGTCAGCGTCCGGCCCGCGAGCGAACGAGACCTCGAGCCCGCGCCGGCCAAGGCGGAGAGCGTGGACTGAACCGCTGGCTCGACACGGTGATGGGCCGGCGAGTTCGCCGGGCCATCACCGTGTCGTATCGACCTGACGGCGTCAGGCGGTGACGACGCCTCGGGTCGTGGTTTTGGCGAAGATGCGGGCGATGATCAGCCCCACCTCATACAACAGGTAGAGGGGGATCGCGACGACCGCGAGGTTGATCGGGTCCGGCGTCGGGGTGATGACCGCCGACAGCACCAGGATGACCACGAAGGCATACTTGCGGTACTTCCCCATCTGTTCGGCGCTGGCCAACCCCAATTTGGCGATCAGGAACATGACGACCGGGAGTTGGAACGCGAAGCCGAGCCCAATCATCAACTGGAGGTAGAAGTTAATGGTTTTGTCCCCGTCTGGGTCCCAGGAGAACACGTCGGAAAGGAAACCACTCAAGAATTCCAGCGCGGTCGGCACCGCGTAGAAGAACGCGTACGATGCCCCGCCGATGAAGAGCATCGAGACGAACGGCAGCGCCGTGTAGAGCAGGCGCCGCTCTTTACGCGTCAGGCCCGGAACGAGGAATCCGATGACGTGCCAGAGGATGATCGGCAGCGCGATGCCCACGGCGATGTAGAGCGACATCTTCATATAGAGGATGATCGGGTCGATCGGGCTATTGATATCGAGTTTGGCGTTCGCCTCATCGCTGATGATCTTGAGCATCCGGGGTGACAGGATCGCACCGGCGATGAAGGCGAGCCCAATCGAGACGCAGACCTTGACGATCCGGTCACGGAGTTCCTCCAGGTGTTCCTGGAGCGTCATCTCGTCGAACACGTCCTCGTACGGCTCGTCGATCCGGGGCAACCGGGGAATCGACGGCCGCTTCAGCGCGATCATGCGCATCGCGGTCCGGGGGAGGGATCGGGCCATGGGGTGGGACCTCGCTAGGGACGGGCCGGGCGCGCGGTGAAGAGAAACGTAGACGAGGCGCCCGCCCGGGCCCGCGAGCCGGTCGGCCTAGCCGCCGTGCTCTTGGATGTAATTGACGGCGTCGGCGACGGTGCGGATGTTCTCCGCGTCGTCGTCCTTGATCTCGACGTCGAACTCTTGCTCCATCGCCATGATGACCTCGACGAGGTCCAGGGAGTCGGCGTTGAGGTCGCCGATGAACTCGGCATCCATCGTGACCTTGCCCTCGTCGACGCCGAGGCGCTCGGCGACGATACCCTGGACCCGTTCGTAGACCGACGCCACGCTGCTACCTCCCGTGGGGCGAACGGCTCGTCCCCGCCACATGTGGTGTGTGTTCCAGACCCGGACCACACCGGTCCGGGAGCGCTCGTGCCCGCGTTCGTGCCGGGGGAGCATCGGCAGGATGATACACGACGCCCCCCGGGCTCACCACTCACGATCGCGCCGTGACGCCCTGACATCGGCCCGACAGTGCACGCTGCCCCGGTCCTGGCCGCTGGTGTGACGTCAGGGCGCCCGGCGGGGGAGCGTACCGAAGGTCTGGCCCGCCGGGCGATTCCGGCTGCCTAACCGCTCCGTGATCGTCCGCAGCACGCCATTGACGAACTGTCCCGACCGCTCGCCGCCGAACCGCTTCGCCAGTTCGACGGCATCGCTGACGATCACGGCGTCGCTGACGATCTCCCCCTCGTCCGGCGTCTCCAGCAGTTCGAACGTGGCGAGGCGCAAAATGTTGCGGTCCACCCCGGCGACCTGGCGGAGGGGAAAGGCCGGGGCGGCGGCCGAGACGAGCAGGTCGATCTCGGCCAATCGACGCAAGGTGCCGTTGACCAGAGCCGTGACCCGCTCGGCCGCTCGTCGCAACGCCTCCTCACCCCCGGCGGCGAGGGCCCCAGCGTCGCTCTCCGACATCGCCGGGGCATCGTCGCCCGTATCGCCGGACGATTCCTCGCCAGGAGAGAAGCCCTGCCCCACCTCCTCGTCGTCGTCGTCGCCGTGAGCGAACCCGGCCGGGGCGTCCGCGTCGGGCTCGGCGAGCGTGCGAGCGAGCACCTCGTCTGCCGGGTGGTCGGAAAAATCGACCTCGTAGAGGACCATCAGGGCCAGCATCCGGCTCTGGTGGTGTTGGTCCAAGTGACCGGGCCCGACCCGTGACCGGGACGCGCTGCCACGACCTTTCGCACCCGCGTCCTCGTGAGGACTGTCAGTGGGCAGCTCACGATGCGGCGACCCACCCGCGTCGCCTTGGCCCGCGACCTCGCCGGTATCACCGGGAAGGTCTCGCTCGGTCTCGGCGCTCATGGCGATCCCTTCCGATCCACCGGATCGTTGATGCCGGCGACGAAGACGTTGACTGACCGGACCGACAGCCCGAGCATTTGGTTCACGGCCACCCCGACATCCCGGCGCAGGGCATGGCTGACGATCGCGATGGTGGCGCCGGGTCCGAGCGAGACCGACACCTCGGCCTCTATGTCGTTGCCCATGAGCCGGACCCTGACCCCGCCCGCCTCGAAGGTGCGGTCGGCCCGGTCGCCCGGTCCCTCCTCGTGAACCCCGTCGCCGCGACGATCGCCGCGGCGCCACGGTTCGCAGGCGGCGACCCCGTCCACCCGGAGCACGGTCATCTCGATCATCTCGAGCAGGACCGCCGGTGCCACGCGTACGGTGCCCCGGACCCTGATGGGAGTCTTTCGCCGGTCGGAAACACCCATCGCTCGGTCCTCGGGCGGTTCCGCCCGATCGCGGACATCGAGCGGGTCCATCAGTGATTCCCCCCTCGCCCGGCGATCGAGGACGCACCGGTCCGCGCACCGGTGGTCGGACCGTCACCGGCAGCCAGGAACTCGGCGATGAACCCCGTATGGACTTCTCCTCGTTTGAACGCCGGATCGGCCATCAGGGCGCGTTGGAACGGCGCCGTGTGGGTGATGCCGGTGATCACCGTCTCCGTCAGGGCCCGCTCCATCCGGGTGATGGCCTCGGCCCGATCCTGGCCCCAGGAGATGACCTTGCCCAGCAGCGAATCGTAGTAGGGAGGAACCGAGTAGCCGGCGTAGAGGTGCGAATCGACCCGTATGCCCGGCCCGCCCGGCGCGACGTAGGTCTCCACGACGCCGGTGTTGGGGCTGAAGTCGCGCTCCGCGTCCTCCGCGGTGATCCGGCACTCGATCGCGTGACCCCGTGGCTCGACCGCCCGGCTATCGACGGTGAGCGGTTCCCCGGCCGCGATCCGGATCTGCCAGGCGACCAGGTCGATCGAGCTGACCGCCTCGGTGATGGGGTGTTCGACCTGGATCCGGGCGTTCATCTCCATGAAGTAGAACTGCCCGTCCCGGTCCAACAGGAATTCCATCGTCCCGGCGCTGGTGTAGCGGGCCGCCTTGGCCCCGCGCGAGGCGGCCCTGGACAGGGCCTCTCGGGTCTTGCGGGGGAGGCCGGGGGCGGGGGCTTCTTCGACGACCTTCTGGTGGCGCCGTTGAAGCGAGCAGTCCCGTTCCCCGACCGCCAGGATGTGACCGTGGTGATCGGCCAGGATCTGGACCTCGACGTGGCGAGGTCGATCCAAGTATCGCTCCAGGTAAACGCCCCCATTGGCGAAGGCCGCCTCGGCCTCGGCTTGGGCCAATGGCAGCAGGCGAGTCAGTTCGGTGTCGTCGCGGGCCACGCGCATTCCCCGGCCGCCGCCCCCGGCGACCGCCTTGATCAGGACCGGGTAACCGATCCGGCGGGCGGCCTGGCGTGCCTCCCCCAGGCTATCGACGGTGCCCGGGGTGCCCGGCAGCAGGGGGACACCGGCCTCCCGCATCAGGTGGCGGGCCCGGGCCTTGTCGCCCATCTGATCGATGACTTCCGGTCGAGGCCCGATGAACACGATCCCGACCTTGTCGCAGATCTCGGCCAGGTAGGCGTTCTCGGCCAGGAAGCCATAGCCGGGGTGGAGGGCGTCGCAGCCGGTGACCAGCGCGGCGCTGATGATCGCCGGGATGTCGTTGTAGGACTTGGCGGCGGCCGGGGGGCCGACGCAGACGGCCTCGTCGGCCAGGCGGACCGGAAGTGAATCCCGGTCGGCCTCGCTGTAGGCCACCACCGCCGGCACGCCGAGGTCGCGGCAGGCCCGCAGGACCCGCAACGCGATCTCGCCCCGGTTCGCGATCAGAATCTTTCGAAACACCGGTGATCCTTGCCCAGCCTCGTCCGGCGGGAGCCAATCGGTGGCCGCCCGAACCCCGTGGACAGTCGGCGCCAGGGCATAGGATACCCGACCGGCCCCGATCCTCGGGTGGCATTTCGTCCAGGGCAATCGCATTATCACGGGCTTGAGGTCGGAGGGAAGCGCGGCGACACTGGCGGTCCGATCCGCTGTGAGGTAGTTGTGCCGTGATTGTGCTGAGGAGTTTGCCATGGACCCGCGCCTGGACCCGCGCCTGGACCCGCGCCTGGACCCGCGCCTGGACCCGC
>JBBJOE010000360.1:0-3292 GCA_037721765.1 Thermomicrobiales bacterium | reverse complement strand
CCCGGCGGGGCGTTGCCCGGCGGGGCGTTGCCCGGCGGGGCGTTGCCCGGCGGGGGTGCCGCTTTGGAGTCGCGCGGGGCGCGGGACGATCGGCCAAACGGTCGTACAATGCCGGGGCTGGCCAGGCGACCCGGTGCGTGGGTGGCCAACGGTGGTGTCGAGCGTGATCGTGGGTGCCCGGGGCCCGCGGGCGGGGGGATGAAACGGATGGCGGCGATCGGGGCGGACCGGGGTCGGTTGGCGGTAGGGGCGATCCTGCCCGGGGCGGACCGCCTGGCCTGGTATTTCATGCGGGTCTCGGGTGTTGCCCTGGTCGGCTTCGCCCTGGGTCACCTCTTCATCACCCACTACCTGAATGTCCCGTCCGAGACGACATTCGCCTTCGTCGCCGGCCGGTGGGCCAACCCCGTCTGGCGGTCGTTCGACTGGGTGTTGCTGATGGCCGCACTCTGGCACGGCATGGTCGGGATGCGCTACTCGATCACCGATTTCCTCCGTCGCCCGGTCTGGCGGCTAGTGGCGATGTCCACGGTGGTGATCGTCGGGGTCCTCTGGACCGCCCTGGGCACGATCACGATCTTCACCTTCGACGCCGCGGCCGCGGCCGCCAATAGCGGCCCGTGGGCCGACGAGCTATGGATCGCCGATGTGCTGGGCTATTCCCTCTTCGTCTTCGCCGTCGGCACCTACGTCGGGATCGCGGCCCTGCTGTTCTATATCTTGCGCAGCCTGCGGGCCGGGGTCGTGCCGATCTACAACGGCGATGTCGGCCAGTATGCCTGGGTGATGCACCGGGCGACCGGGATTGGCACGGTGTTCTTCCTGTTGGTGCACATCGTCGACATCATGCTGATCGGCCTCGGGGCCGAGATCTACGACGAGTCGGTCAAGTTCTACGGGAACCCGTTCTTGCTGCCGATGGAGATCGCCCTGGTCGGCGCGGTGATCTACCACTCCCTGAACGGGATCCGGATCCTGCTGATCGACTTCTGGGAGATGGGCACCCGGCGCGAGCGCCAGCTCTTCTGGATGGCCCTGATCGGCACGGCCGTGCTGACGATCCCGAGCGGCGTGATCATCCTGGCCCACGAACTCTAGGGATCACCCGGTCACCCTGTTCGGCCGGGGCGGTGGGCTGGTCGCCGAAGCTGAGGGGGAGGCGGAGCGAGAAGGTGCTTCCCTCCCCCTCGCGGCTCGCGACCGTGATCGTGCCGCCGTAGCGCTTGGCGATCTGGTGAGCGCTGAAGAGGCCGAGACCCAGGCCCTCGATCGGGCCGTCGTCCCGGCGGGCCGAAGCGTTCGGAGCCCGGTAGAACTGGGCGAAGATGCGCGCCAGCGACGCCTCTGGCACCCCGATCCCCCCGTCCTTGACGGCGATGTGAGCGTCCCGCTCATCGCGCCACAGCGTTATCTCGATCAGACCGCCGTCCGGGCTGTATTTGATCGCGTTGCTGACCAGGTTGTCGAGGATGCGACGCAGGTGATCGGGGTCCCAATCACCGACCACGGTGTGGGGCCCCGGGCTATCGAGGCGCAACGCGTGCCCGGCGTTGGTCCCCTGGTGAAGGTGGACGGTCTGGGCGGCGATGTCGTGGAGGTCGACCCGTTGCCAGGAGGGGGAGAGGAAATCGCCCGACCGGAGGCGCAGCGCGTCCAGCAGCTGGTTGAGCTGGCGCTCCATCGTCTCGGCCTGGGTGGCGATCGCCGCGATGGCGGACATGTCACGCTTCTGGTGCGGTTGGCGGTCGGCCCGGAGCCGCATCAGTTGGGACCATCCCTTGATGCTGGTCAGGGGGGTCTTGAGGTCGTGGGTGACGCTGATGATGAACTGGTCCTTCTGGCGTTCCAGGTGGTGGAGGTTCGTCACGTCGTGGAGGGTGAGGACGGCGCCGAGGGTCTGGTCCTGCTCCCCGATCAGGGGAGCGGCGCTGACCAGGGCGAAGACTTCCGACCCGTCCGTCCTGGTGAGCCTCCACTCGGTCTGCTCCGTGGTGACCCGGTCGCGGAGGGCGGCCGCCAGGGCATAGTCGTGCTCCAGGACGGATTCGCCGAGGGCTGTCCGGATATCGTAGGTGCGAGCGTAGGCGTCGATGTCCATGTCGAACTCGACCCCGCCGTGGAGGCGGTGGGCGGCCTCATTGATGAACTGGATCTTGCCGGTGGCGTCCGTGCTGAGGACGCCGTCGGCGGTCTGGCCGAGGACCAGGCTGCGCTCCGAGGCGAGGGTGTGGATGTGTTCCTTGGCCCGCACCTGCTCCTCGAAGAGCCGGGCGTTCTCGTAGGCCAGGGCAGCGCGGAGGGCCAGTTCCCGGGCTAACTTGAGATCCCCCTGGCCGAACGGCGCCTTGTCCCCCGTGGCGATGAGGACCAGCGCGGCGACCGGCGTCTCGCGGGGGATGACGGGGACCACCATCGCCCCGGTGACCCCGAGCGAACCAAGGGCGGGCCGGACATCGACCGGCGGGGGGGCGCCGCCGACCGGTGTTGCGACCGGCGCCTCGCCGGCCATGGACGCCACGATGTGGGCGATGCCGGTCGCGAGCGTCACGGTCGGATCCAGCACCGTCAGGAGACGGACCAGCGCCGCCGGATCGCCGCCCCCGACCCCGTCAAGGGAACCGATGCCGCGGAGGTCGCCGGCGGTGGCGACGAGCCCGTAGCCCCCCGGGGAGCTGTCCGGGACCACCACGGCGGCGATGTCGGCGAGACCGGGTACCGCGACGTCGCTGACGAGCCGGAGGGTCTTCGCCGGGTCGAGGGACATGTTGAGGGTGGCGCTGGCCGCCGCCAGGAATCGGACGGCTCGCTCGGCCGCTTCGGCCTCGGCACGAGCCCGCTGCTCGACCGCGTAGAGGCGGGCCCGCTCCAGCGCCAGCGCACACTGCCGGGCCAGGGTCGCCGCGAACTCGCGGTCCTCGGCGGAGAAGGGGCGTTCCCGGAGAAAGCTGAACGAGATCGCCCCGATCACGCGTGACTCGACCTGGAGGGGGACCACCGCCCGCGACGCGTACCGGACCGGGGTCGACGCCGGGATGAACGGGTAGCGCGCCGCCCAGGCTTCGGGCGACTCCAGCCAGATCGAACGGCCGGTCCGCACGGCCTCGGCGACCGGGCTGTCGGCGGCGATCGAGAACGATCGCCACGATTGTTCGGGTTGCCCCGCGTCGGCGCCCGCCTCAAAGATCAGCAGGGCGGTGCCGTCGGCCGAGACCAGGGCGACCGCGCCGTCGTCGGCGGCGAGCGCGGCGATCCCCTCGCCGACGACGACCTTGCCGACCTCTCCCGGGGTCAG
>JBBJOE010000359.1:0-3306 GCA_037721765.1 Thermomicrobiales bacterium | reverse complement strand
CTGGTCGGGGCGCCGCTCGCCGCGTCCTCCAGCCAACGCGAATGACCAGCATTTGGACCCACGCCCCCGCGACGTGCGCGGCGAGCGGCGCCCCTACCGTGTCTATGCCCATCATCGTGGCGCGGTGAACCGGCGATGAGTTGACGACCGCACCTCGGCGGTCAATCAAGGAGCGAACGTGTTCGACAACGAACGATTGGATGGCCTCGCGCGCTGGCGCTGCATCGGCCCCTTCCGCGGCGGGCGGGTGGTCGCCGTGGCCGGCAGCTATGAGGACCCGGCCACGTTCTACTTCGGCGCCGTCGCCGGCGGGGTCTGGAAGACCACCGACGCCGGGACGTACTGGCAGTGCGTCTCCGACGGCTACCTGGCCACCTCGTCGGTCGGCGCCCTGGCCGTGGCCCCCTCGGACTCCAACGTGATCTACGCCGGGATGGGCGAGACCACCATCCGGATCGACGTCTCCCACGGCGACGGCGTCTACAAGAGCACCGACGCCGGCCGCTCCTGGTCACACCTCGGCCTGGCCGAGACCCGCCACATCGGCAAGGTCCGCGTCCACCCCTCCGACCCGGACACCGTCTGGGTCGCCGCCCTGGGTCACGCCTTCGGCAAGAATGAGGAGCGGGGCGTCTACAAGAGCACCGATGGCGGCCAGACCTGGCGCAAGGTCCTCTACGTCACCGACGGCGCCGGGGCGGTCGACCTCACCCTCGACGAGCGCAACCCGCGCATCCTCTACGCGACGATCTGGCAGGCCAATCGCGGCTTCTGGGAGATCAACAGCGGCGGCCCGGACAGCGGCCTCTGGCGCAGCCTCGACGGCGGCGAGACCTGGCAGGACATCTCCCGCCATCCCGGCCTCCCCGCCGGCACCCTCGGCAAGATGGGCGTCTCGGCCTCCCCGGCCCGCTCCGGCCGCGTCTGGTGCCTGATCGAGCACACCACCGAGGGCGGCCTCTACCGCTCCGACGACCATGGCGACACCTGGACCAAGGTCAGCGACGACCAGAACCTGGTCTCCCGGGCCTGGTACTACATCCACGTCACGGCCGACCCGGGCGACCCCGAGACCGTCTGGGTCAACAATCTGGACCTGTGGAAGAGTTCCGACGGCGGCAAGACCTTCATCGAGATCGGCACCCCCCACGGCGACAACCACGACCTCTGGATCGACCCCGCTAACCCGAACCGGATGATCCAGGGCAACGACGGCGGCGCCAACGTCTCCCACAACGGCGGCATCACCTTCTCCACGATCTACAACCAGCCGACCGCCCAGCTCTACCACATCGCCACCGACGACCGGGAGCCATACTGGGTCTACGGCACCCAGCAGGACAACACCAGCATCGCCACCCCCAGCCGGGTCACCCACGCCGCGATCCGGTGGGCCGACTGCCAGATCACCGGCTCCGGCGAGAGCGGCTACATCGTCGTCAAGCCGGACGACCAGGACATCGTCTACGTCGGCGCGATCGGCTCCTCGCCTGGTGGCGGCAACGCACTCCAGCGCTACGACTGGAAGACGGACCAGATCCGTCTCATCACCACCTGGCCGGAGATGACGAGCGGGATCGGCGCGAGTGAGCACCGCCAGCGGTTCGCCTGGACCTACCCGATCGTCGTCTCCCCCCACGACCCGAACACCCTCTACGTCGGCGGTGATCGGGTCCTGAAGAGCACCGACGAGGGCCAGAGCTGGACCCCCATCAGCCCGGACCTGACCCGGGCCGACCCAGAGACGCTGAAGCCGACCGGAGGCCCGGTCAACAAGGACGCCGTCGGGGCCGAGACCTACGCCACCGTCTTCTCCTTCATCGAGTCGCCCCACGAGGCCGGCGTCTTCTGGGCCGGCTCCGACGACGGTCTGATCCACCTCAGCCGGGACGGCGGCGCGACCTGGGACAATGTCACCCCGCCCGACTTTCCCGACTGGACGATGGTGGTCGGCATCGAGCCCTCCCCGACCGACCCGGCCACCGTCTACGTCGCCGGCACCCGTTATAAGCTGGACGATTACCGGCCCTACCTCTACGTGACCCGGGACTACGGTGCCACCTGGTCGCGGATCGACCGCGGCATCCGGGAGGACGACTTCACCCGCGTGATCCGGGCCGACCCCGAACAGCCCGGCCTCCTCTACGCTGGGACCGAGACCGGCCTCTACGTCTCCTTCGATGACGGGGCCAACTGGGAGCCGTTCCAAGCCAATCTCCCCGTCTGCCCGGTCCACGACCTGATCGTCCGGGGCACCGACCTGATCGCCGGCACCCACGGCCGCTCGATCTGGATCCTCGACGACCTCTCCCCGCTGCGGGCCGTCGCGGCCGGGCTCCCCGACGGCGAGGTGGCCCTGGTCACCCCCCGGGAGACGAAGCGCTTCCTGCCCGGCATCGGCTGGAACACCGACGTCGCCGCCAGCACGAACTACCTCAGCAGCCGGGGCGGCGGCTACCTGCCGGTCACCACCGCCGAGGGCGAGGTCGTCCGGACCTTCCTCGACGCGGGAGAGAATCCGCCCAACGGGGTGATCGTCACCTACCGGCTGGCCGGGGCCCCGGCCGAGCCGATCCGGCTCCGGATCACCGACGCCACCGGGGCGGAGGTCCGGACCTTCACCAGCCGCCTGGCCGACGACCCCGTCAAGGCCAAGGAGCGTCGCCTGCCGGCCCGCGCGGGCTGGAACCGGTTCGTCTGGGACATGCGCTGGGCACCGGTGACCAAGATCACCGGCACCGACCCCGCCGCCGAGAAGGCGATCGACGGGCCCATCGTCGCCCCGGGCGAATACACCCTGACCCTCACCACCGGGGAGCACGAGCGGACCGAGACGGTCCGGATCGTGCCGCCTTCCAACCGCGCCGCCTCGGCCGAGGACTTGGCGGCCCAGGACGACCTACTCCGCCGCATCCACGGCCAACTCGACCGGACCGCCCGGACGATCAACCGGATGCGCGACCTGCGGGCCCAGCTCGACGGCTGGGCGACCCGGACGAAGCCGGCCGAGGGCGAGGACGGCGCGGGCGGCATCGCCGCCGCCGCGACCGTGCTGCGGGACGAGGTCCTGGAGATCGAGAAGACGCTCCAGGTCCCGGACTTCCGCCCCGGCTGGGCCGACAACCTCAACGCCGGGACGCGCCTCTTCGACAAGCTGGCGGGTCTTCCCCCGGCCGTCGCCCTGGGCGACTACCGCCCGACCGACGCGGCACAGGAGGTCTACGCGGACCTCACCGCCCGGATCGAGACCGAGATCGCCCGCTTCGACGCCCTCGTCGCCGACGACCTCCCCGCCTTCAACGACCG
>JBBJOE010000358.1:0-3308 GCA_037721765.1 Thermomicrobiales bacterium | reverse complement strand
GGGAGAACAGGGCATAATCGACCCTATTATCGCTTCGATGCAAACACCCGTTCGGAAAATCCTCGATGTATCACCCCACCACCCGGGTCCTTGCCGTCCTGGAGATGCTGCAGGCCCGCCAGCGCGTCCGGGGCGCGGATATCGCCGAGCGCCTCGAAGTCGATCCCCGCACGGTCCGCCGCTACATCACCATGCTCCAGGACCTCGGCATCCCGGTCGAGTCCGAACGGGGCCGCCACGGCGCGTACGTCCTCCGCCCCGGGTTCAAGCTGCCGCCTCTCATGCTGACCGAGGACGAGGCCCTCGCCGTCGTGCTGGGCCTGGAGACCGTCCGCCGCCTGGGCCTCGGGGCCGCCGCCCCGGCCGTCGAGGGCGCCGCCGCCAAGATCGACCGCGTTCTGCCCGACGCCATCCGCCAGCGTGTCCACGCCGTCCAGTCCGCCCTGACCCTCGACCTGCCCCCGGCCGTGGCCACCTCCCGGAGCGACCTGGTGTTGTCGATGGCGACGGCGGTCCACGAGCGGCGCCGGGTCCTGCTCTCGCATCGCGCCGTGACCGGGATCGAGACCGAGCGCCGCCTCGATCCCTATGGCATCGTCTTCCGCGACGGGAAGTGGTACGCCATCGGTCATTGCCACTTGCGGGATGACCGGCGCGTCGTTCGCTTCGACCGCATCACCTCCGTCGTCGTCGAGGACGAGCGGTTCGAGCGCCCGGCCGGCTTCGACCCCCTCGCCGAACTGGCGCGCCTCTTCGCCGTCATCCCGGCCGCCTGGTCCTGCGAGGTGACGGTCCACGCCCCGGCCGACGAGGTCCGAGGTCATATCTCCCCCACGGTCGGCATCCTCGAACCCGTCCCCGGCGGTACCCTGATCCGGGGCGAGGTCGACTCGCTGGACTGGTACGCCCGCCACCTCGCCAGTCTCCCCTGGCGCTTCACGATCGACCGTCCGGCCGAACTGCGCGGCGCCGTCCGCGATCTGGCCCGCCAACTGGCCGAGGACGCGGACCCACTGCCCAGGCAATGCGCGACCGGGGTGGCACCGGCTGGCGAAACCGCGCGCCTGGTCGGGTAGGGACCATCCCCCGGCCGTCCCCGCGCATCAGGATCTCGGCGGAGACCGGCCCGATGCCGTCACAGGACCTCGGAGGGGCCGGGCGGAGAGGCGTGGTTTGCCGCCCGGCCGCTCCGCTCCGCGAGCGCGGCGGAACGCTCGACCCGGCGCCCGGCCGTCGCCTACCACGCCACCTTGGGGAGGGTGCTCGCTCATCGGCACGGCAGGCGTGTCTGCCGTGTCGTTTCGCTAGAGCGACTGCTCGGGACAACGGTGTTCCGCATCCCGCGGGGGCACCGCTGACCGCGCCCTCGACGCGGGCGATCGGTAGGAACGGTTGACATGACCGACCACGATACCGCGGACTACGCTTTGAGCGGCACGATCGCCCGTCGCCGCAATGCCGGGTAGGTCGCCTCGACCGGGATCGTGACGACCTCGACGCCCGCCACCACGACCTCGCCGAACGTGCGGTCGCGCCAGGGGGCCAGTAGGGCTGGCAGGCGGCCGATCGGGGCCGAATCGACGTAGTGGGCGATCGTGACGTGGGGCAGGAACGGGTACCTGGGAGACGACTTGATCGCCGCTAGTTCCCGCAGCCGGGCGTGGAGTCGGTCGCAAGCACCCCCGTCGTGGACATCGAGGAAGACCGCGTCCTGGAACGAGTTCACCCCTCCCAGGTTCATCGCGAATGCCGCCTCGTCCCCGATCGCCGCCGCCGCCTGGGCAATCTCGTCCAGCCGCGCCGGGTGGATCTCGTCCCGCCGCTGGGGGTCCTCGGTGACGAACCCGAGTTCCTGCAACGTCAGGTAGAGGAAGTGGTCCGGGTGGACCCGGACGATCGAGAGCGGGTCCACCACGGACCGGAACGCGTCCAGCCGGGGCTGGACCGCCTCCGCCGGGATGGACACGACGAGGGACGCGAACGGGCCCGATCGGGTCCGCCAGTCCTCGGTGTCGTGCCGGCCGTCCTCGACCGTGCGGTTGGTCCGGAAAGCTTGCCAAATCTGGCGAAACGCCTCGTCTTGGCGGCGTGCCTGTCCCTCGTCGCTCGCCCGTTCCGGCCGCTCGCGGACCCGTTCGATCGCCACCGCTAGCGCTCGATCCCCTTGATCCTGATCGTGCGCGGCCCGGCCGGCGTGGTGAACAGGGTGTCCTGGCCCACCCGGCGCCCGAGCAACGCCTTCCCCAGGGGCGACTCGTTGGAGATCCTGTTCTCGCCGGGCTTGGCCTCGATCGCCCCGACGATCTTGTAACGTTCTTCCTCGCCGTCGAAGTCGATCAGCACCGTGTTCCCCAGGCTGACCACGTCCGGGTTACCGGTCGGCATGTCGTCGATGATCTGGGCGTTGTTGATCAGGGCCTCGAGGTCGCCGATCCGCTTCTCCATCATCGCCTGGTCGTGCCGGGCCGCGTCGTAGGCCGCGTTCTCGCGCAGGTCCCCGTGCGACCGGGCGTCCGCCACCGCCTCGATGATCCGGGGCCGCTTGACCTCTTTGAGGTCCACCAATTCGTCCTTGGCCTGCACCAACCCCTCCCGCGTCACCGGGATCCGCTTCATCTTCGCGTCCATCAAGCCCTCCACCCCCGCTCGCCAGGGGCCACCACTGTCCGCCGCACCGTCGCGTCCCGTTCGGCGTCTTCCCGTCGTGGCCTCGTGTCCCGTCGCGTCATCGCGCATCGTCCGGCCACCGATCCCGGCCCCGGGCGACGATCGGACCCTCGCACCCGCGTCGGGGCTACCGGACCTCGAAGGTGGCCTCGATCTCGACCGCGATCTGGTTCGGCAGGGCCACGAAGCCGACCGCCGACCGGGTGTGCCGCCCGGCGTCGCCGAACACCTCGACCAGCAGGTCCGAGCAGCCGTTGATCACCGCCGGCTGATCCCCGAAACCTGGTGCGCAGTTGACCATCCCCAGCACCTTGACGACCCGCGTCACCCGGTCCAGGTCCCCCAGCGCGTCCCGCACCGTGGCGATGATCTGGAGCCCGACCTCCCGCGCCGCGGCGTAGCCCTGATCGACCGTCAGGTCCGTCCCGACCTTGCCGGTCGGTGCCGTGTTCGTCGGCCCGGTGCCGGAGATGAAGAGCAGGTTGCCGGTCTGGACATGCCGGACATAGTTGGCCACCGGCCGGATCGGCTCGGGGAGGGTGATGCCGAGTTCGATGAGGCGTTCCGCGACGGTCATCCTTGGGCTCCTTGTGGACGAGTCGGTAGACGGTAGGCGGTAGTCGGTAGACGGTAGGCGGTAG
>JBBJOE010000357.1:0-3313 GCA_037721765.1 Thermomicrobiales bacterium | reverse complement strand
GCATCCACATCAGGATCATCGAGGACCGCCTGGTACGAGCCATGGGCCCGCGCGACCCCGAACTCGGCGGCGAAGGTCCTGGCTGCCTCCTCTGTCCGGCTGCCCACTGCCACGACCTCGCCCGACGAAGAAGCCGCCACGCCCCGCGCGAACGTCTGGGCGATCGTCCCTGCCCCGATGATGCCCCACCTAAGTTTCGTCACCGATCGCACCCCATCCATCGCTCAGGTGTCTCGCCCCCGGCGAAACCAGCAATCATCCGCTGCGCGGCAGTCTATCCGACCGTCCGTGCGACCGGGCTTGGATGCCAACGTTCCGGCCCGCCACCTCGCCATGACTGGGGCGACGCCCCGGCGGGCTGGCCCTACACTACGGGCCGACGACGTTGCTGGGCGAAACGACGGGGAGGGATCACGGATGGAACGATCGCCGGGCGGCAGGCACTATCCCGTGATCGTGCTCGGCGGCGGGACGATGGGCCTCGCGGCGGCCTGGGAACTCGGTAAGCGTGGCGTGCCGGCGCTGGTCCTCGAGCAGTTCGGCATCGTCCACGACCGGGGGAGCCACTCCGGCCAGACCCGGGTTATCCGCCACGCCTACGCCGAGTCCCCGGATTACGTTCCTATCGTGCTGCGGGCCGACGACCTCTTCGTAGCCCTCGAAGCGGAGACCGGCAACCAAGTCCTCCACCGCACCGGCGGACTCGACCTGGCCGGGCCGGGCCATGATCACGCCCGCCTGGCGCGCCTCAGCGCCGAGACCTGGGACGTCCCGTTCGAGTGGCTCGACGGGGCCGAGATACGCTACCGCTATCCCGCCTGGCGCGTGTCAGACGACTGGGAAGCCTGTTACAGCCCCCTCTCCGGCTTCCTCCACGTCGATGCGACGCTCTCCTCGCTGGCATCCGCATCCCGGGCCCGGGGCGTCGAGATCCGTTCCCACGAGGCGGCCCGGTCATGGCATGCCGACGGGGTCGGCGTCCGGGTCGAGACCGACTACGGGGCTTACACCTGCGACCGCCTGATCGTCACCGCCGGGGCCTGGGCGGGGAAGATCCTGGCCGGGGTCGGCCTGCCCCTGACCGTCCTGCGCAAGGTGCTCTGGTGGTTCGGGGTCGAAGACGAGACCGCGTTCCGGGCCGAAGTCTTCCCGGTCTTCATCGGCGAGTTCGACGCGGGCCACGTCTACGGCTTCCCGCTGGAGTCCGGCACATTCGGCCCCGGCCTGAAAATGGCCGAGCACTCTGGAGGCCTCCCGGCCGACCCCGACACCCTCGATCGAACCGCGACCGATGCCGAGGCCGCGCTGGTCGCCACCTTCGCGGCGACCTACCTCGCCGGCGCCGGTCCTCGCATCGAGCGTCGCACCGTCTGCATGTACACCATGACCCCGGACGAAGATTTCCTCATCGACCGTCACCCGGACCACCCGAATGTGGTCTTCGGGGCCGGGTTCTCCGGCCATGGCTTCAAGTTCGCCACCGCGATCGGCGAGATGCTGGTCGGGTTGGTCCTCGACCCGGTCGCATCTCCCCCGGCCTTCCTGTCCCTCGGTCGGTTCCCAATCGCCGCGACCGCGCCGTGACGGGCGACCGGACGAGACTCTCGTCCCGTTGCCGCGCCACGGCGGCGTGGGGCCGACCGCGGCGCCACGCTCGTCAGGACGGTTCGGAATCCTCTACCGAGGCGGCGCCGAGGGCCGTCGTCGCCACGCGGGGATCGGCGCCGCGCGGCCAACCGCCGTTGGCCCGGGCCCATTCGGCCACCACCTCGCGTAGGCGCTGGTCGCGCATGATGAACCCGGACGCCGAGGTCTTCCGGGCACTGCCGCTGTCGGTCAGGTCCGAGAGACCCTCTCGCAGGTCCCGGGTGAAGGCCGTGTGGCGGTCAGGGTCGAACCGGGCCGTGAAGGGGAACAGGCGGCTGTCTCGGGTCTGGAGATAGGCGATGACCGTCTCCACCAACCGGTGGTCATAGGCGGGCCCTGGATCGATCTGCACGGTCTCGCTCCTTCTGCGCGCGGTCCGGTCATGGTGAGCTCGGCGTGGCGGCGGGCCCGATCTCGTCTCGTTGGCCGGGGCCCCGCACCCGCGCCTACTGCCGACGCCCCCAGGCCATCCTCACCGGATTGTACCCCCACCCGCCACGTTGCCCCGGCCCCACCCGTGACACCGTGGCACGACCTCTGCGTACGTACGCCCAGACGATCTTACGACTCGAGGAGGTTCCTCGCCCCGCCGCGGAGAATCCAATGTTCAGCCCAGATGCCGTCCTGTCCGTCACCTTCGTTGACGCCGTCCCCGCTCCCGTCGCCGGTCCGCCGGTCTCGCGGCGGGCCCCCGCCCGGGTCGGCGCGACCGACCGGCTGATGACCGTCGCCCCGATCCGCGGCCTGGCTGCCGTCCCGGTCTCGGGGCACGTCTTCGATATGATGTCCCACGCCCATATCCCGACCACCAGCGTGCCGGCGCTTCAACCGGGCGACGTCTAGGTCGTTCGATAGTCGTAAGGCGTCTGGCCGACGGGCGGCGAACCCACCCCCACGGTCGCCTGCCAGTTCACCGTGCCGTGATGCCCTGCCGTTCACGGTGGGGCATCTCCCGCGCGACCCGACGGTGCGCCCTGTCCTTGGCCAGTGGCTATTCCGCTGGATGGATGGGCTCCCAATGTGCGCCGAGAACGAGATGTCTACCTTGACAGGGTGGCCATCGCCCGATATCGTGCGTCTGGCTCTACAATGTGAGACATGGCGTTCCGCCACCTGTCGGGGGAGACCCCGCGGCACCGATGGACACCCCGCCACGTCTCGACGTGAGTCGGCGTTCGGGCGGCGACGCCCGTCGATTCGGGGCGAGACGCTTCGCTCAATTCAGAGGAGGAGTTTTCATGGCTCGACAGATGTCTCGTCGGCGCGTTGTCGCGACCGCGGGTGCCGGCGCCGGCGCCTTGGTCCTCGGGGCACGCCTCGTCACCACTGGCCAGGCCGCCCCACCCTTGGAAAAGAAGGACTCATACAAGGTCGGCTTCTCCCAGGTCGAGGAAAATAATCCCTGGCGGATCGCCCAGACCGAGAGCATGCGGGCCGAGGCCGAGGCCGGCGGCCACGAATTGATCTACACCAACGCCGCCGGCTCGGCCACCAAGCAGATCGCCGACGTCGACTCCATGATCGCCCAGCAGGTGGACGCCATCTTCCTCGCCCCCCGCGAGGAGGTCCCCCTGGCCCAGGCCTGCCTCAAGGCCGCTGCCGCTGGCATACCGGTGATCCTGCTCGACCGCAACGTCGATGAGACGATCGCCGTGCCGGGCGAGCA
>JBBJOE010000053.1:0-12542 GCA_037721765.1 Thermomicrobiales bacterium | reverse complement strand
CCTGCGGCGGCCAGTACACCGCCAACACGATGGCCATGGCGATGGAGTTCATCGGGCTCTCGCCGCTCGGCACGGCCTCGGCTCCGGCCGTGGACCCCCGCCGGGAGGAGATCGGTCGCCGGGCCGGCGAGCTGATCATGGATCTGCTGCGCCGCAATGTCCGGCCGCTCGACATCCTGACCCGCAACGCCTTCGAGAACGCCATCGCCGGCGTCGCCGCCAGCGGCGGCTCGACCAACGCCGTGCTGCACCTGCTGGCCCTGGCCCGCGAGGCGAACGTGCCCCTGACGATCGAGGACTTCGACGTCATCTCCCGCCGCACCCCGCTGATCGCGGACATGATGCCCGGCGGCCAGTACTCCGCCGCCGACCTCGACAAGGCCGGGGGCACGATCCTGGTCGCGCAGCGGATGGTCGAGGCCGGACTGGTCAACGGCGACATGCCGACCCCGACCGGCCAGACCTTCCGCGAGGCCGCCTCGGCGGCGGTCGCGACCGAGGGCCAGAACGTCGTCCACACCGCCGACAACCCGCTCAAGGACAGCGGCGGCCTGGTGATCCTGAAGGGCAACCTGGCCCCGGAAGGGGCGGTGATCAAGCTGTTCGGCTACGAGCGCCTGATGCACCGCGGCCCGGCCCGGGTGTTCGACTCCGAGCACTCCGCCAGCGAGGCCGTCGCCGCCCGCCAGATCAACGACGGCGACGTGGTCGTGATCCGCTATGAAGGTCCCAAGGGCGGACCGGGGATGCAGGAGATGCTGGGCGTCACCGCCGCCCTGATCGGCCAGGACCTCGGCGGCTCGGTCGCCCTGATCACCGACGGCCGGTTCAGCGGCGCCACCAAGGGCCTGATGGTCGGCCACGTCGCCCCGGAGGCCCAGGTCGGCGGCCCGATCGCCGCGATCCGGGAGGGCGACACGATCGTCCTCGACATCGAGGCCCGCCGCCTCGACGTGGACCTGCCGGACGAGGAGATCCGGGCCCGCCTCGACGAATGGTCCCCGCCGGTCCCCCGCTACACCAGCGGCGTCCTGGCCAAGTACGCCGCCCTGGTCGGCTCCGCCGCCGAGGGCGCCGTGACGCGGGTCCCGGCGGCGTTGTTGCCGGGGTCGTGAGGAGCCGGAGCGAAACTCGCCTAGATAATATCAGGTGATGCGATGCGTCACCTGCACATCGTGATGGCGAACAGTGGGAGGGCAAGGTCCTTCCCTACAGAACCTATCTGTCGATTACCGTTACGCGCAACGATGCATCGTACCTATCGGCGTAATCACTCCCGCGATCATTCATCGGATCATCGAAAGGGAGGACCTCGTGTCCTCCCTCAGTTCGCGACGACCCCGTTCGTCGATTTACGTGTCTACAGTTCTCGATCGGCTCGCCCTCAGAACCAATCGATCCGCTTGAACATCAGGTACAACCCACCGGCAAGCGCCGCCATCAGCCCGATCGCCCAGGCGTAGCCGTATTGCCATCCCAGTTCCGGCATGTGCTCGAAGTTCATGCCGTAGATGCCGGCGATCAAGGTCACGGTCATCAGGATGATCGAGGACGAGGTCAGGCGCTTGACGATCTCGTTCAGGCGATTGGAGGACATCGAGAGGAAGGCGTCCAGGGCGCTGGCGAGCAACTCCCGGGAGGAGTCGACCGCGTCGGTGACGCGCAGGATATGGTCGAAGACATCCTGGAAATAGACGGTGATCCCTTCGCCGAAGACCGGCGAGTCGCGCCGCAGCAGAACGGTCATCACGTCCCGCTCGTGGGCCAGCACCCGCCGCACCCCGACGAGGTCCTTGCGGAGGGCAAAGATGTCCCGCTGCACGCCCCGGTCGAAGCGCTCGAAGATCGCGGCCTCGATGTCCTCGATCTGGTCGGAGACCGCGTCGACCACCGGGAAGTAATCGTCGACGATGGCGTCCAGCACGGAGTAGACCAGCATCCCGACGCTTCGCGTGTCCTGCCAGGAATCGTGCTCGCGCCAGCGCTGAGCGGTGTCGGTGACCACCGCCAGGATACCGCCGTGGACGGTGACCAGGTAGTTCGGGCCGACGAAGAGGGCGATCTCCCGCGTCCGGGGCCGCCCCGCGTCGTCGAGTTCCAGGCCGTAGAAGACGATGAAGACGAAGTCGTCGTAGAACTCGATCTTCGGCCGCTGGTGCTGCTTGGCCGCGTCTTCGAGGGCCAGGTGGTGGAACCCGAACTCCTCCCCGAGCAGCCGGAACTCGTCGGCGGAGGGGTCCACCACGTCTACCCACAGCAACGTCCCGTCCTCCCCGAGCACGTCGCTGATGTGATCCAGCGTCAAGCCGTCCTGGTGACCCCGTTCGTCAGTGTGGACATTGACGGTGATCAATGGTGGGGTCCTGCGGGTCGGGCTGATCGGGTTGGTCGATGTACGCGGATGGGCCTGGAGACCAGCGCGTCTGGGCAGTCTACACGCGCCCTCCAGACTCGCCGGTCCAATCAGATGGAAGGTATGTGTCGGCGATGTCGCCCGGTCCCTGGCCCGGTCTGCTTGCCCCGGCCCGCATCGCGGTGGTCGCTACGCCCCCACCCGCGCCACGATCTCCCGGGCGATCCGCTCGGCGGTCTCGGTGTCGCCCGGAGCCAGGTCGCCGTCGATGACCAACTCGCGGAGGTGGTCCTTGACCACGGCGATCCAGCGGCCGGGGGGGCGGTCGAAGAGGGCCATCAAAGCGTCGCCGTCGAGGGGGCTCTGGAGTTGAGACAGGGCCTGCTCGGCCTCCAGGCGGGCGATATGATCGCGCAGGGCGGCGATCCGCTCGGCCGCCCTGCGCTGTTGTCGTTCGCGAGCCGAGGTGACATCGGCGGCGGCGAGGTCGAGCAGGTCGTCGAGGACGTCCCCGGCCTCCAGGGCCAGACGGCGGACCGCGCTGTCGGTCCAGTCGGGCTCGTATGCTTCGGGCCGGGCGTGGAGTTCGACCAGCCTGGTGACGGCCTGCTCGGTCACCCGGTCGGCCTTCAGGCGGCGCAGCAGTTTGGCGGCCATCTTGGCCCCGGCCCGCTCGTGGCCGAAGAAGTGGACCTCCCCCGAAGCGTCGACCGTCCGGGTCTTCGGTTTGGCGGCGTCGTGGAGCAGGGCGGCCCAGCGGACGGCCCTGCGGGGGGGAGTGCGGCCGACGACCGTCTTCGTATGCTCCCAGAGATCTTTCTCCCGGTGGCCATAGCCATCGGCGGGCCCGGTCGTCTCCGCCAGGGAGACCAACTCGGGCAGGGCGGCCGCCAGTAACCCTGTCTCCCGCAGGGTCTCCAGCCCGTGCTCGACGTACTCCCCGGTCAGGAGGCGGTCCAACTCGGCCAGGACGCGCTCCTGGCTGATGCGGGTCAGGCCGGAGGCCCCACGCCGCATCGCGGCGGCCGTCTCCGGATCGAGCCGGAGGCCGAGGATCGCGACGAAGCGGGCCGCCCGCAGCAGGCGGAGGGGGTCCTCGGCGAAGCGGGCGTCCGGGTCGCCGACCGCCCGCACGATTCCCAGGTGGAGGTCGGCCTGGCCGCCGAACGGGTCGACCAGGCGGCCGGTCGCGGCGTCGGCGGCGATCGCATTGATCGTGAAGTCTCGCCGGGCCAGGTCGTCGGCCAGTGTCCCGCCCAGGGTCACGGCCGGACGGCGGGAGGCGTCCGGGTAGTGTTCCTGCCGGTAGGTGGTGACCTCGACCTGGACCGGTGTGTCGGGCTCACCGTCGAAGATGAACCCGACCGTGCCGAACCGCTCCCCGACCAGGTAGGCCGATGTCGCCCCGGCCTCGTGACCCGCTCGCCGGGTCACCTCCGTGACCGCCGAGGTCGTAAGGTCCAGGTCAGCCGGTAGGGGCCGCCCGAGCAGGCGATCTCGGACGATGCCGCCGACCAGGGACAACTCTTCTCCGTGCCGGGCGAAGGCGGCGGCCAAGGAGGAGACGATCGCCATCTGGCGGTCCGGCAGCGGCGGCAGGAACGCGGCCCCCGTCCCCCAACCGGTCCTTCCCGCCCCCACCGCCCCGCTCCCGATCGTGTCATGATGCGCCTCACCCATGGAGAGGGAGTCTACACGCGGCCCCGGCTGGGGTGCCGCCGCTCGCTGGTCCTGCGTCCTCTGACAACGGTGTTCGGGGGCTCTCGCACCGCCCCGTGCGGCCCTCAGATCGGATGTCACCTGCCTCCTGCCGGCCCGGTCAGCGCCCGGCCCCGGACCGGGCATCGCGGCCACTCTCGGTGACCTTGGACCGGTCCTCGTGTCCGCCCCGGTGACCCGGACGAACTACGCTTGGGGTATCCGCGAGGGTTGCCCGGCGTCCCCGCCAGAGGAGTTCCCGATGACGATCCTGCCCCGGTCCTGGACCGATGTCGCCCCGATCCCCCTCCACGTTCGCTGGTTCACCCCGGACGGCCCGTATTGGGACCCCGTCCTGTCACGGCTGTTCTCCGGACCGGTGTTGGTGGCGCTGGTCGTCGTCGCCATCACGCTGTCCGGGTTGGCGCTGGCCCAGCGGCACCTCGGCGACCCGCTCTGGCCCCGACCCGCCATCTTCCAGCGGTTGGAGACGGCGGCTCCGGCGATCCTGGGCGTCCAGACCGCGATCACGATGATCTACATGGCCACCCAGCTTCGCCTCTTCGTCCCCAACATCGAACTGCCCCGCAATGCCCTGGGGGTCCTGGTCGCGGGGGTGGTCATCATCGCCGCGTTCTCGTTCATCACCGGCGTCCTGACCCGCCTCGGGGCCTTGGCGACCCTGGGCCTGTTCGGGTTGGGGTTCGTCTTCGGCACCTGGTACGAGGCGCTGGAGCAGGTCATCTTCGTTGGCATCGCCATCTACCTGGTTGCGGTCGGGCGCGGCGTGGTCCGCTACGACTCGGGGTCGGAAGAAGACCGAAGCGCGGCCTCCGATCGCCTGCTGCCAATCGCTCTACCGGCCCTGCGGATCTGCGCCGGGATCTCGATCTTGCTGCTCGGCTTCTCGGAGAAGCTGCTGGCCCCGGATCTCGGCGTCGCCTTCCTGCGAGAGTACCCGAACTTCAACGTCGCCCGCGAGTTGGGGTTCACCTGGTTCACCGACGAGCGATTCGTCTTCGCCGCCGGGATCGTGGAGGTCGTCGCCGGGGCGGCGCTGCTCTCCGGCCTGTTGCCCCGGGTGGTCATCCTCGGTCTGTGGATCCCGTTCAACCTCGGCATCCCGTTCCTACCCCCGACCGAACTGATCGGCCACCTGCCGATCCTGGCCACCATCTACATCCTCCTCGTCCGCGGCACCGAGGGCATCCCCCCGCCCGAGGCCGCGTCGTCGCCGGACGCCACCCAAGACGTGCCCGAGATGGGAGCCCAACGCCACGCCGCCGCCGGGGTGGCCGCGACGGGGTCCTGATCGGCACGGATCGACGGAAGACGCGCCGTCGCCCTTCCCGAATCCGCGACGACGGCGTCGGAGTCTCCTATCATCCGTCCTCGTCCTCGTCAGGGTCGCCGATCGAGCCTGACCGCTGGTCCATCCTTCGGCAGGACGCCGGATGCTCGCGCCAGGCTGCCGAAGATTCACCGGCTAGGTACGGTGATTCCGTGAGCCATTCTCGCAGGCCAAAACGGTGGTCTACCGAGCCATAGAACCTCGGGTTGAGGGTCAGGTAGAACATGAGCGACGTGTCTTTGATGGGCCGTATCGCTTCCATGCGAACACTGATCTCTGATTGGGCCAGCGGGCATCCCGCTGTCGCTAGAACTGACGAGATGACATCTGGGTAGAACGGGACGCGCTCCAAACCCCAGGCGCGCAGGCCGTAGGTCCCGGCGGCGACTCGGACAAAAATATCCGGAAATGTGTGCAACACATTCCGAATGCCTCCAGATTCGACAGTATCACGCTGCCCGAGCCCTTTGACGCGGTCGACAATACTGGTCCAGTGAAGAGGTTCCCCAGCATCCCCGAGGACCAGTTGAATGAGTTCCCGATACGTTCTTCGGCGCGTCTTCTCACGCTCGACCTTCTCGGCGTGGGCAATCTCGTCGGCGATGTCGGGCAACCGGCCGATGGGCGGATAGGCGCGACAGGCGACGAAGGTAAGGAAACGCCAGCGCTCGGACGTATCTGCAGCGTCGTGGTAGGCCAATGCCCGGACGATCGTCCACAGTCGCAAGACATCCTTTTCGTCGAGTAGTGGCAATGATGCATCCTGTAGAATCGAAAGGCATGTATCGATGGCTGCCTTTAGGTCTTCGCCGCTCGCGATTGACGCTGGCAGCGCCCATGCTTTGGTTTCCAACGGACTCAACCAAACATCAAATGATGGCTGCTCTCGTTGAAGACGTTTAACCAACCTGACGGTGATCTGCCGAACTCGTTCCCGCGTCAGGCCAAGCCGGTCGGCGACCTCCTGGAGCGTCTGTCGTTGCCCGACCCCATGTCGGTCGTAGAGGATCTGCCAATCACGCTCGTTGACGCGGATTTTGGCGAAGAGATCACCGAGTGAGGGCCCGACCCGTTCGACCGGGCGCGGCGTGCGCGGGACCCGCTCTTGTCCCTGCCCTACCGACCCGTCGCTCGGTTGGGGAGGAGGTTCCACGTCGAGGTCGAGATTCGGAGTGGTAAAGTCGAAGGCGAGGCTGAGCTGCGAAAACCTGCCTTGCCGAGCGTTGCTACTGGGAGATGGACCGCCGCGATCAGGCGGCCCCGTCGCCGACCAGTAATCCTCGATAGATTCGTCCGGCAAGCGTATGAGACCAGTCACCGTGCTTCTCCCGAATTGCCTTCCAATTCTAACTTAGCTCACAATACCGAGCCGTCAAGCGTATCCAGATGGTCCCCTGGATAGGGATGGGTGCCAATGGACCGGACGACGACAGGCTCGTCACTTCGCAGGACATGCATTGATAGGGATCACGCATCATATCTCTCCGAATACCGTTCACCTGCCGATGCATCCTATGGTTTCCCCGATCCCGCCCCGAGCCGCACCATCTCCCCCCATTCGATCGACCGGACGCAAGCTAGGGTGAGGCCGAGGCTGCGGAGGTTGTCGGCACCGCTGGTCTCCGGTTGGCGTCCCTCGGCCAGGGATGCGGCGAACTCGGCCAGGACGCCCTCTCGGCCATCGGCCGGGCCACCCGGGTCCGGGACGAGCACCGGCCCGCCGAGCCAGCGGTGGACATGAACCTGATCGTCCCGCCAGGTGAGGCGCCCGTCGCTACCCAGAATCTCCCAGTTCCCGTTCCAGCCCGTCTCCGGGCCGTGGGTCGCCCAGTCCCCGTCGTAGGTCACCGTGGCACCGGATCCCAGTCCGATCAGCGCGGCGCAGGTGGGATCCCCGAGATACGGGCTGTCCGGGACCCGCCAGCTCCGGGCCATGACCGAGACCGGTTCCTCGCCGGTGATGGCCCGGACCAGGTCGAAGTGGTGGATCGCCATGTCGAGGACCAGAGGGTGGTCCATCGTGTATCGGAACTCGCCCGGCGGGAAGAGCGTCCGGGTGTCGCGCCGGAAGGCGATCCGGACCGCCAGGACGGTGCCGACCAAGCCGGCCGAGATCGCTTCCCGGGGGGCCCGGGCCAACCGCGCATAACGGTAGTTCTGGCTGACCATCAAGGTCTGCCCGGCCTCGTCGGCCAGGGCGACGAGCGCACGGGCGTCCGCCATCCCGGTCGCCAGCGGCTTCTCGACGAGGACGGGAAACCCGGCCCGCAAGGCGGTCGCGGCGACGTCGTGGTGGGTGGCGGGCGGCGTCGTGACCAACACCGCATCGGCCCCGGTCCCGGGCCCGGGCAGAGCGGCCCAGTCGGCGACCACCATCGCCGAGTCGAGACCCAAGGTATCGGTCGCCCACGCCCTGGCCTCGGGGGAGGGATCGACCACGGCCACCACCTGGTGCCCTTCAGTCTTGGCGAGCAGACCGGCCCACCCCTGTCCCCACCGGCCCACCCCGGCCTGGATCCACCGCATCGTCATTCCCCCAATACCCGGCTGCCCGTGCCCTTTCGACCGGCACCCAGCGTGGCGGCATTGTGCCAGGTGGCGCACGCCACCGGGGCCGCCACATGCGGGCCTCCCGGTACATGGGGAACCGGGAACCGGCGGCACGCGGTCGGGCGATCCCCTGGTAGAATCGGGTTTCCGGGTGGCCCTGGCGATGCGCCGGTGGCCGGCGGGAGGGAAGGGAGACCACGATGGAACTGAGCGGCGAGCACACCTTTGCCGCCCCCCGCGAGCAGGTCTGGCGCTTCATGTTGGACCCCGAGGTGCTGCGGGGTTGCCTGCCGGGCTGCGAGCGGTTGGACCTGATCGGGGAGGACGAGTACACCGCGACGATGAAGATCGGGGTGGCGATGATCCGGGGCACCTTCCAGGGCCGGGTCAAGATCACCGACAAGGTCGAACCCGAGAGCTACCGGATGCGAGTGGAAGGCAAGGGCTCCCAGGGGGAAGTCTCTGGTGAGGGCTCGCTGACCTTGGAAGAGGTCAATGGCCAGACCGTCGTCCGCTACACCGGCGAGGCCGCCGTCCGCGGAACCCTGGCCCGGGTCGGTGCCCGCGTGATGCAGCCGGCCGCGAAGATGATCGTCGGCCAGTTCTTCGATTGCCTGGAACGCAAGGCCACCGCCCCGGCGGCGGCCGCGACGACCTGACCGCCGCCCTATCCTGAGCTGCCCCCGGGCGATGCCACCCGCGAACGGCGCGGATGGCGTACCCTCATCGTCTGCCATCCTGGCGCCGCGGCCCGAGTGGGGCCGGCGCTCACCACCATGGGAGACTGATTGCCTTGGAGAACATGACCGTCGATGTCCCGGTGAACGGCATCTCGCGGCGGGCCGAGATCGAGCCCCGGATGTTGCTCGTCCACTTCCTGCGCGAACAGATCGGCCTGACCGGCACCCACATCGGCTGCCAGACTGGCCAGTGCGGCGCCTGCACGGTGCTGATCGACGGCGAGGCCGTCAAGAGCTGCATGGTCCTGGCGGCCCAGGCCGAGGGCCACGAGGTCACCACGATCGAGGGCCTGGCCCCGGCCGGCATGCTCCACCCCGTCCAGCAGGCCTTCTGGGAGGAGCACGGCGCCCAGTGCGGCTACTGCACCCCGGCGATGGTCCTCTCGACCGTGGCCCTGTTGGCCGACGACCCGGACCCCGACGAGCATGCCATCCGCCACGCCTTGGACGGCAACCTCTGCCGCTGCACCGGATACCACAACATCGTCCTCTCGGTCCGCGCCGCCGCCGGCAAGATGGCCGCCGGCGCCGTCCCCGAACCCTTCCTCCAGCGCTGACCCCATCGCCCCTACCCACTCCACGACGACAGTCTGCCGACTGCCCACCTTCCCTCTTCCGCCTTACGCCTGGAGTCCCACGGATGAACCCGTCCCCGTTCACCTACCACCGCGCGGCCAGCGTCGGCGAGGCCATCGGCCTCCTGCGCGAGCACGAGGACGCGGGCGTGAAGCTGCTCGCCGGTGGGCATAGCCTGCTCCCGATCATGAAGCTCCGCCTGGCCGAGCCGGCCCATGTGATCGATATCGGCGGCATCGCCGGGCTGGCCAATGTGTCCGCCGGGGACGATGGTCTAACGATCGGCGCTCTCACCACCCATCGCGGCCTGGAGACGGACCCGGCGGTGGCGAAGCACGCCCCCCTCCTCGCCGAGATGGCCGCCAAGGTCGGGGACCGCCAGGTCCGGGCCCGGGGCACCATCGGTGGCACCGTCGCCCACGCCGACCCGACGGCCGACTACCCGGCCGGGCTGCTGGCCCTGGCGGCCGAGTTCGTCGTCCAGGGACCGAACGGCGAACGCACGATCCCGGCGGCCGACTTCTTCGTCGGCTTCCTGACCACCGCCCTATCCCCGGACGAGGTCGTCACCGCCGTCCGCGTCCCGGCCGCCCCGGCCCGGACTGGCTCGAACTACCAGAAGTTGGCCAACCAGGCCTCCGGCTACGCGGTGGTCGGCGTCGCGGCCGTCGTCACCCTCGATGATGCTGGCTCCTGCGCCGATGTCCGGATCGGCGTCACCGGCGCCGGCGACCACGCCACCCGGGCGACCGCCGCCGAGGACGCCCTGCGTGGCCGGCCCATGACCAACGAGGCCGTCAAGGCCGCCACCGACCGGGCCGACGCGGGCATCGACCTCCTCGACGACATTCACGCCTCGACCGAATACCGTCGCCGGATGGTCCGCGGCCTCGCCCGCCGCGCCGTCCTGGCGGCCGCGGAACGCGCCGGGGCCAGGTAGGGCGTCGCGGCCGCATCGCGAGGGATCGCGGCGCCACGTCCCTCGACCCATAGGCCCATAGGCCCATTGCTTGCCTCCCGGCCCGAGGGGAGCCGCCATCGCGTTCCCACGCGGCGGTCGGCACGACCTGACACGCGAGCGACAGAACCAGCGCGACGCGACGGTGCGGGGCTCGCCTCGGTAGACTCGTCCCTCGATGATGCGGCCGCGCGGTACCGAGCGGGGAGAGCGCCATGTGGCGACGACGGCGGCGGCGGGTACTGGTCATCGCGGGCGTGGCCCTGGTGATCCTGGCGGTCGCGGTGCCGTTGGGCCGTGCCGCGACTGACCGGTATTACCTGCCACGGGTCCTGATCTGGATGGACGCCGATGTCGGGGACCACGAGAGATTCCCCTCACGCGCTGTCGAAGCCGCACCCTCGCCATTTGAGTACCCGGTGGCGGACGGCGAGACGTCGCCTGATGCACGGCTCCATACGGTGACGTTGGAGCGCGACGGTCAACGCGAGGAACGGCCGCTCGACGAGGTCCTCACCTCCACGGGCACGACGGCTTTCCTGGTGATCCACGGTGATCAACTCGTCTCCGAGCAGTACTTCGATGGCTACGACCGGGATTCCACGCAGACCTCGTTCTCCGTGGCCAAGTCGTTTGTCTCCGCGCTGGTGGGAATCGCCATCGAGGAGGGGCATATCGATGGCGTCGATGACCCCATCACGGACTACATTCCCGAACTGCTCGGGCGCGACCCCCGCTTCGGGCGGATCACGATCCGGCACCTGCTGACCATGTCGTCGGGGATCCGGTACGAGGAGGGCGGTCTCCCCTGGAACGCGGACGACACGAAGACGTATTACGAGCCCGACCTCCGGGCACTGGCCCTGGGATGCGAAATCGAGAGTGAACCGGGGCAACGCTTCGAGTACAACAATTACAATCCGCTGCTGCTGGGTTTGATCCTGGAGCGGGCAACCGGGATGCCCGTCTCCACGTTCCTGGAACAGAAACTGTGGCAGCCGCTCGGCATGGGAGCAGACGGCTCATGGAGCCTGGACAGTACGATGAGCGGATTCGAGAAGATGGAGAGCGGCATCAACGGTCGCGCCATCGACTTCGCGACGTTTGGCAGCTTATACCTGCACGGGGGTGAGTGGGGCGGCAGGCAAGTCGTCCCCCGGGCCTGGGTCGAGGAGTCGACCCGTGCCGATACCAGCTCCGACCCGGCACGCGGCTATCAGTATTTCTGGTGGGTGGGCGAAGGCGGGCACTACTCCGCCCGCGGCAACCACGGCCAATATATCTTCGTCGCCCCCGAGCGGGATCTGGTCATCGTGCGCTTCGGCACGCGCTACGGGCACGGGAGCAGGGTCTGGATGGACGTCTTCGAGCAGCTGGCCGGGCGATTCGAAGCACCAGGCGGTGACGGGCTGGTCCGGGCCGAGTACTCGTTCGACGCTCGCGCCGTTGTCACCGGATTGGCCCCGGCACTGTCACGTCAAGCCGTGCTTCCCCGGTCTACCCTCTCCGTCGCGTCGAGGTAACGCGGCATCACCCGAGTCCCGCCCCGGCCGGCGTCTCACATCGGGTGCCAAGGGTGAGGCGCCACCGGCGGCCAACACGACCCTGCCGGACGGGGCCCCATATCCTTCCGCATCCACGGGTCATGTCGCGTCGTGCCTGTTCCCCATTCACTCGATGCTCGTCGCGCTTACCGCGCCCGTGACGGGTGCCCCGGCAGGTCCGCCGGCCGGTGTCCAAGGGCCAACAGGGCGGTGACGAATTCCTTGCGCCGGAAGAAGGCCCGGATCTCGGCCCAGAGTTCGGGTTGGTCCCGGCCCAGGGCCAGCAGGCGGTCGGAGAAGGGCGCGTCGCCCCGGGCCCGCTGCTCGGTCATGAACTCGGTCGAGAGCAGTTCGGCCAGGTAGATCGGGCCGACGTCCGCGAACTTGGCCCGGTAGTAGGTCACCAGCCGGGCGATGTCCTCGATCGAGAGTTCATCGCCCGGCACCGCCGACCCGGTCGTCGGGTCGCCCCGCGCCGGGTCGGCGCTCGTGGGGCCGAAGGCACCGCGCCAATCGACGACACCGAGGAAGGCGTCGAGGAGATCGGAGTGTTCCCCGGCCCGGACGCGATCCACCAGCGCATCGACCTTGCCCCGGTCGATCGGCAGATCGTGCGGGGTCTCCGGCAGGCCGGTGGTGGGCGAGTGGGGTCGTGGGTCGGGCAAGGGTCATCGCTCCTGGGTGACGTGTCTCGTGCGGGCGCGGCAACTCGACGGTCGTGCGCGTCGCGGGGTTGCGGCCTCCCGGCAGAGTCTCTGGGACGCGGCACGGT